>JBEPYD010000010.1:0-29059 GCA_041641575.1 Bacteroidales bacterium | reverse complement strand
CCACCCCCGAATTATCAACCCGAATATGTGATTTTAATGGGAGGCGCAGGCATGCCTTCCCCCTCTAATCTGATGCGGGCGTATTATACAGCCTCAGTTGCTACGAATGACACCCTACCAAAAAAAGTAGTTGTAGCTCTTCCGGGTGCGAGGGAAGACAGTGTGAACGATGTACAACTTCTCGTTGAAGAGCTGGTAATGAGAGGGGTACCACGTAAAATGATCATTCTTGAAAACAAGGGTACAAATACCCGGCAGCAGGCGCTGGAGTGTGCCAAAATAGTGGATATCTCCTCCCCGGTTGTTCTTGTTTCATCACCGGTGCATATCCCCAGGGCTGTCAGGAGCTTTCAAAAGGCCGGCTTTAAGGAGGTATATGGATATCCAACATTTAATGTTCCCAACAACGCTGACCTTAAGTTTAACGAAGATGAACTTGGAGATCGAAAACTACCCGGAAATGTGGGAGAAAATATAAACTTACGGTACCGGTTTTGGTATCACATGGAGCTGCAAATTTTATTGTTGCGGGAATTTATTGCCATGCAATACTACCGGCTGCTTAATTGGGTCTAATTTTATTCCAGTGGCGCAAAATCAGCTTTGGTAACACCACACACCGGACAAACCCAGTCATCAGGAATATCTTCAAAAGGAGTTCCCGGTGCAATTCCACCATCCACATCGCCTTCATCCGGATCATATACATAACCACATATTGTGCATTGGTATTTCATTTTATAATTTCTTTAGATATTAAAAACAATTGCTCCAGTTCATACATCTATCATCTGACATCGCAAATTTTAAATTTGTTATTCAATAGATGAAAAGCCGAAGTTGAACATAAAGGCATAAAAATAACAAATAATTTGCCCATAGGTGAAAAAACGGCTTATTTTTGTTGCTAAATTGGTTTTAAGAGCCTTAATTCTTATTATTTCAATACAGGTAAAATGGAACAGTTGTTTCGTAAGCAAATAAATTCCTTCAATCCTATTCAGCTTTTTGAACTGCAGTCAGGTAAGCTAATGGCCCGCTATGATACCAAGTACATTCTCTCACCTGACCAGGTATTTACTTTATTGAATTCACTCAGGGAAATAAATTATAAAGTATTCTATATAAATCACCTGAATTTATTCACCTACCAAAACCTGTATTTTGATACATGTGACATGCAGATGTACCTTTGGCATCACAATGGGAAAAAAAACAGGTATAAAATTCGTATGCGTGAATATCTGGAAACAAACCTGCGCTTTTTAGAGGTTAAATATAAGAACAACAAGAATCTTACAACCAAAACCAGGGTAGAAATACCAGAGATAAATGCAGGCATCATACACAACCTGAAAAAATTTATCTATGAGCATTCAAATTATGAAACGGCAAGTCTGAGACCCGTATTTCGAAACCAGTATCAGCGGTTTACCCTCATTCACCCGCAGCAAAAAGAGCGGCTGACATTCGATTTCATGTTGTCATTTAACCACAGAAATAAAAATGTACAATTAAATGATGTGGTAATTGTTGAGCAAAAGAAAGCGGCCATAGAACAAAATACAGCAAGTAAAATTATCTTTAACCAATTTAAGAATGCAGAGGTCCGAATGAGCAAATATTGTATTGGCGTGGCCATGCTTGATTTGCATCCAAAAAAGAACAGATTTAAACCTTTGTTACGTAAACTACAACAACAATATGCACCTGCCTGATGTGCAGGAAAAATATTTGAGGAAATGGAGAATTTATGGAATTCAGCTGATTTAACTGTACTTATAACAAAATTCATTACCAATCTTTTGGTAGTACTAATCCTTGTAAGGGTTTTGTATTATGGAAGAAGCCGCCAAATGGATTATGTATTTTCTTATGTACTGATAAGCATCGTGGTTTTTCTTTTATGTTTTATGCTGGGAAATGTTAAACTGCAATTGGGTTTTGCCCTGGGTTTGTTTGCCATATTTGGCATCATCCGCTTTCGCACAACAACTATTCCCGTAAGGGAAATGACTTACCTCTTTTTAGTAATTGGTATATCAGTGATTAATTCTTTGGCAGGAAACACGGTATCTTTGGCAGAACTTGCATTTTCAAATTTGGCCATATTAATTACCACTGCCATATTTGAACGGCTGTGGTTTAAAAAAGGCCTTAGCTCAAAAACCATACTTTATGAGAATATCGAATTAATTAAAGCTTCCAGACAACAGGAGCTTATTAATGATTTGTCGGAAAGAATGGGTGTGCCGGTAATAAGAGTAGAAATTGGGCGCATTAATTATTTAAGAGATACAGCCCGTTTAAAAGTATATTTCAGGGAAAATGAACGTTTTCTGGCATTTAAAGACCAGGATGGATCAACAGATGAAGAATAAATAATAACGCATGGATAAATTTACACTTAAACAACTACTGGAAGAAGTAAAAGCAGGAACCACTCCTGTGGATAAAGCATATAAAGCATTACAGGATTTACCTTTTCAGGAAATGGGATATGCCACTATTGATCACCACAGGGAAATACGCACCGGGTACCCGGAAGTAATTTTTTCTGAGGGAAAAACTGCTGCGCATGTGGCGGGTATCATTGGAGAGATGCGGAAAAACAAAACCACCAACATTCTGGCCACACGAGCCAGTGAAGCCCAGTACGAGGAAGTGAAAAAAACCTGCCCTGAAGCCATCTACAATCCCCTGGCCCGCACGATTATCCTGGAGCAATCACCGCTGGAAAAAACGGAGACATATATTGCTGTTATTACGGCAGGCACCTCAGATATACCTGTGGCAGAAGAGGCAGCCATTACCGCCGGAATCTTCGGAAATAAAGTGGAGACGATATTTGATGTGGGTGTTGCAGGTATCCATCGGTTATATGCAAAGCTTGAGATTATAAAAAACGCAAAAGTATGTGTGGTAGTGGCAGGAATGGAGGGAGCACTGCCAAGTTTCGTGGGTGGGCTTGTTAACATGCCTGTAATTGCTGTACCTACCAGTGTGGGTTATGGCGCAAATTTCAACGGACTATCCGCACTTCTGGGTATGCTGAACAGCTGTGCATCGGGGGTTTCCGTGGTAAATATTGACAATGGTTTCGGTGCCGGATTCCTGGCCAGCATGATAAATAAATTATAATTTTATGCCGGTTTCAAACCAATGCGCCCTCCTTTCGAGTGCATATTTTGGTCCTGTGCAGTATTACACCAAATTTCTTTCGCATCCGGAAGTGATTATTGAAAAGCATGAGAATTACCCTAAACAAAGTTACCGAAACCGCTGTAAAATATTAGCGGCAAATGGCCCTTTAAGCCTGGTGGTGCCGGTAAAAAAAGAGGCTCCTAAAACTCCCATCACCAGCATTACCATTGACTATGATACAGATTGGCAAAAACTGCACTGGCGATCGTTGGAGTCGGCTTACCGGTCAGCGCCGTTTTATGAATTCTATGCTGATGACATTGCAAAGTTTTACCACCAGCGGCCTGCTTCACTTTTTGATATGAACATGGAAATTCACAGCATTATATGCGATTGGCTAAATATTACGGCTGGTAAAACCAGTGAGAAATATGTACATCCTCCCCACCCTGCATGCGACGATTTCCGAGATACCTTACACCCAAAAAAACAACGAAACAGACCTGACCCGTATTTTTCCCCTGTAGCCTATCCCCAGGTGTTTGATGATAAATTTCCTTTTGAGGCTAATTTAAGTATTTTAGATTTGGTTTTTAACGAGGGGCCCAATGCCATTGAAATTCTTAAAGCCAGTATTTCTAAAAAGAATTAATATTATTATGGTTCTATTCTACTGCATAATTATAAAAAAATTACAGTAAACCATTACTGATAAAAGCAGCCGGGAAGGCTGGCAATTAAAAACCCGGAAACTAGGCTGTTCCCGGGATTTATCTTCACAAATGCTTATGCTTAAAACCTGAACCCGAGGGTAAGAAGGAAATTATTCTTCCTGTCCTCAATGAATGCTTCCGAACTGGTAGCATAAGGGAAATAACTGTAATCATTCATGGTGCGCATATATGCCATGTCCATAAAGAAACCACGCGTGCGGAAACCAATTCCACCGCTGGCACGGACGTTTGTTTTTTCCATAAATTCAGCATCTTCAAGTGCTACAGAAGGATCCTGGTAAAAGGCCCATCCGTGACGAAGGTAAACTTTACCAAGCCTTACTTCAGCTCCGGCACGGAAGTTATGAGAAGGATTGTAAACATCTTCCAATTCTGCATTTAAATCAGCCTGGTAAGTAGGATCAGTATCAATATCAAAACGATTTGCACCGTAATCAACATATTCATAATCAGCACTTAAAGTTGCTACCTTTCCTATCTGGTATCCTAAACTACCGATAAAACGGAAAGGTGTAG
The DNA here is from genome assembly GCA_041641575.1 of Bacteroidales bacterium. GTDB lineage: Bacteria > Bacteroidota > Bacteroidia > Bacteroidales > JBEPYD01 > JBEPYD01. The sequence continues at coordinate 24,665 of JBEPYD010000010.1, read as the reverse complement.
TAAGCCTGTATTCACTTACAAGTAAATCAGAGCGTACAAAGGTTTCATCATCAAAATTTGGATCAGGATCAAAAAATCCATTCATCCGGGTACTGAATTCAGTATCAATATTATAAAAAGTAGGTAAATGAACCGAAGCTCCAATACGTAAAGGAGCAATGGGACGTGCAATAATCCCCAGCTTCATGTTTACACCGGTCCCCGATGTGAAATAATTTTCCGTAAAGGTAAAGCCATCAAAATATTGTACATTATTACCTTCATCTATTTCCGTGTGGGTGATTGTTTCATCATATGCAAGGCTTACAATTCCAACAGAAAGTCCCAGATAAATTTTATGGCTGATGTTTGCACCCAGGGCAAAGTTATACTCACCCATGCCACCAGTGCGGGAAATGATATGCTCCTGCGATTGTCCATAAACTCCCTGTGCCATCATATCGTGAGAATAAACCACGGGGTTTACTGCAGTATCTTCAATAAAAAGCAGATCCGCATTCCAGGCCAAATCTTCATAAAACTCACTGGGCGCAATATTTGTAAATCCACTTGCATTATCTGCAAATTCATCCAACAATGATGATTGTGCATTGTTGCCTAAAAGCGTAATACTTTCATTAAAATCTGCCAAACGATTGTAACCCACGCCAAAAGAAAGGCTCACAAGCCCGCTGTTTCTGTTGGTGTTGTAGGTGGATACAAAGTGAATATTATCAAGGTTAAACTTAAAATTTTCATCTTCCAGAGATGTTCCCAGGTAAGTGCCGGTATTGCGGTTTATTTTGAGTGAGGGTGTAAAAGCAAATTCTCCTTTTCTGTAAACACCCAAACCTGCCGGATTAATGCTAACAGCAGAGAAATCGGCGCCCAGGGCACCAAAGGCATTTCCCATGCCGGTTGCCCGGGCAGTTCCGTAGTATTGATAACGCGAAAATTTTAGTGCTTCATAACTATCCTGGGCATGTACAAAGGATAGGCCGCCTATTAGCGCAAGCGTTATAATTATTAATCTTTTCATTATCGTAGGTTTTTAAATTTAAAAATGAACAAACTATTTCTATTACCTTAAATATTATAAGGGGTATCTGTAAGGTTAACAAAAAGAGAGAAAAAAAGATCAGGGTGAAAGCACCCTGATCCGGGAAAGTTTTTATTTTATCTTCTGCGGCCACTGCTGCTTGAAGAACTACGGCTACCGCTTGAAGAGCTACGGCTGCTGCTACCTGAGTAGGAGCTGCGTGATGATGACGACGAAGGGCGTGAGTAGGAGCTTGAGCTGCTGCTTCTGCTTGGTGCAGAATAGCTGCGGCTGCTACTGCTGCTGCGTGAAGGTGCGCTGTAGGAATTGCTGCTTCGGCTTGGCGCAGAATAGCTGCGGCTTGAAGACCTTGAACTAGGTGCAGAATAACTTGGTGAGCTGCTGCGGCTTGGTGTTGAATAAGAACGTGTATTGCTACGTGCCGGGGCACTGTAGGATGAACTTTTACCCGTAGTACTGGGTGGCCGTGTGTATGTACTTCTTCTGGTACTGCTGTTTCCGGAAGGATTGTACGCAGGACGTGATGAAGAAGATGGTTTGCTGTAACTTGGTGTATACTGTCTGCGATCGTTACCTGAAGGTCGGGTAGTTGTTACCGAACCGGATTTGGTAGTTGCACCGGAAGGTGTATAAGAACGTCGTCCGGAAACTGAGCTACTGCGGTTTGTTGTGCTGTTGCGGTCGTAAGCACTCTTATTTGAAGGTGTATATCCTGAAGTTGAGCGCCGTCCGGATACAGAAGAAGAACGATTGCCTGTATTTTTGGTAGGCGTATAATCTCTTCTGCTAGCCGAGGCCATGGGTGAAGTTCTGCCTGAACTACCTGTAATATACCTGTTTGCCCTGCGGCTTGGTACAGTTCCGTACCTTACATTCGTACTACCTCTGTAGTTATCTGAGTAGTAATAAGAAGAACCATAATAAGAACCATATCCGCCGTAACCATAATATCCGTCATAAAATCCGTGCCGGTAGCCGGCGTAATAAGATGAATGACCAAATCCGTAATACGGACGGTGCCAACCGTACGATGGCCAGCCCCAGCCAAAACCAAATCCCCATGATGGATATCCGGCATAAATGCTGGCTCCCCAGTAAAAAGGATCATGGGTGTAGTAATAACTGTTTGAAAACCAGGGATCATAATATCCCCAACCACCATAGTAAGGGCTGTGAAATCTACGGATACGGCTGGAATAATAATAGTCATGCGTATCATAATAGTTGTTAATTATGGTAGTTCCACTGCCATCATCATAATAGCTGTCAGAATAATATTCATCTTCAGCATATTGCTGATTGCTATAATAGGCACTATCCTTACCACTTTCATAGGCACTTTGGCCTTCTGCCTGGTATTCTCCTTCGCTAAGGGCTTTTCTTTCCTGCTCAAGGCGATATCTTTCGTAATCACTCAGCCCGTCCTCATTATTTTTGGCAGGTTGGGTTGTAGTTTTTTGGGGTGCAGGTTTAGCAACAGATTGCTGTGGTTCGCTTTTTTCGCTTGGTGTATAATAAAGGTCATCAAAATCCTGACCTGAGGCATATTCAACAAACGAAGCAAGAGAAAATATGAAAGCCGTTGCAAACAAATAGTTGAAATACTTTTTCATGACTGTTCCTCCTGTTTAGTGTGTGATTTATTTGTAAAGTTATTCATTTATTTCGTTATTTTGTAATCAACATTTCAATATCATAAATAACAAATACTATACCAAACAATGGCGAAAGTACTAACATCAAAGGAGGAGAATTACTCTCAATGGTATAACGACCTGGTTACCAAAGCAGACCTGGCTGAAAACTCAGCTGTTAGGGGCTGCATGGTAATAAAGCCTTATGGTTATGCCATTTGGGAGAAAATGCAGGCCGCGCTTGATAAAATGTTTAAAGATACAGGGCATTCAAATGCTTATTTTCCTTTATTCATTCCCAAATCATTCTTCAGCAAAGAAGCAAGCCACGTTGAAGGTTTCGCCAAAGAATGTGCCGTAGTTACGCATTACCGTTTAAAAAACGATGAAAACACAAATGAAATTGTGGTAGATGAGGATGCCCGGCTGGAGGAAGAGCTTATTGTGCGCCCTACCTCAGAAACCATTATTTGGAATACTTATAAAGGATGGATACAATCTTACAGGGATTTACCTATTCTTGTAAACCAGTGGGCAAACGTGGTACGCTGGGAAATGCGCACACGCTTGTTTTTGCGCACAGCTGAATTTTTATGGCAGGAAGGGCATACAGCCCATGCTACCAGCCAGGAAGCGCAGGAAGAAACCATTAAAATGATGAATGTTTATGCAACTTTTGCAGAGAGCTTTATGGGTGTGCCGGTAATAAAAGGGCTCAAGAGTGAAAATGAGCGTTTTGCAGGTGCCATTGAAACCTATTGCATTGAAGCATTGATGCAGGATGGTAAAGCCTTGCAGGCAGGAACATCACATTTTCTTGGTCAGAATTTTGCCAAAGCATTTGATGTAAAATATTTGAATAAAGAAGGAAAACAAGAGTATGTATGGGCCAGCTCGTGGGGTGTAAGTACACGCTTAATGGGTGCGCTGGTTATGGCACATTCTGATGACAATGGATTGGTGCTGCCCCCAAAACTTGCCCCTACCCAGGTGGTAATTGTTCCCATTTATAAGAAAGATGAGCAGCTTAAAGAAATATCAGAATATGCACATGTTTTAAAGGCCAACCTTGAAAAATTGGGCGTAACTGTAAAATACGATGACAGAGACACCCACAAACCCGGGTGGAAGTTTGCAGAATATGAGCTCAAAGGATTTCCTGTGCGTATTGCCATAGGCCCCCGCGATATGGAAAATAAAACCGTTGAAGTGGCACGCCGCGATACGCTTGAGAAAAAATTGTACAATCAGTCTGAAGTAGAAAAAGTTGTTGTTGATCTGCTATCAGACATACAGGAAAACATATACAATAAAGCCCTCCGGTTCAGAGAAGAGAACACACGGACTGCAGACAATTATGAAGCTTTTAAGGATTTAATTGAAAACAAAGGTGGATTTGTTTACGCTTTTTGGGACGGGACTCCTGAAACAGAGCAAAAAATAAAAGAAGAAACAAAAGCTACCATCAGGTGCATCCCCCTTGATACTGAAGAAAAAGAAGGAAAATGCGTATATTCCGGAAAACCTGCAAAAAAACGGGTGCTTTTTGCCAGAGCATATTAGGATGCAATAGGCGGTAAATGTCCCTGTTTTTGTTTGTTCGTGATATGTTGTACATTTGAAAACTATTAATTACAAGATTCAGTCTTAACTAATGGAAGAAAACGATCCTAAAAAGCAAATTGTTAATAACCTGACTTTAAAATCAATTATCAAACAGCAGGTTTTTGACAATACTTTGGATACCCTAAATATTATTAAAGATACCCTCCGCGAGCAAACTGCAGATTTTAATTCACAACTAAAGCAGGTGGATAAAAGAGTATCCTTTGAATACAAGGACAGAGGGAAATTTGAAGTTCAGGTAAAAGTGGCCAGCGATATCATTATCTTCAGTATGCATTCCAACATCTTTTTCTTCAACCGCGATCATCCAATCTGGAATACAAAGTATGCCAAAGAGAATCCGCAGGGAATATACACCGGCATTATCAATGTGTACAACTTTCTTTCCGATTCATTCCGTTACAACCGGCAGGATGATCTTGGATACCTGATAGGTCGGATATTTGTGAATTATGAAAACCTATTTATGGTGGAAGGCAAACGACACCTCGGATATTCATATAAGAATTTTGAAAAAGGCACTGTTACCAAAGAAAAAATAACCGCTATTTTACAAACTATTATCCTCTATGCAATAGAATTTGATTTGCTTGTTCCTCCTTACGATAATGCAAAGATTGCTACAGTGCAACAAATGAATCATAAAATAGAAACATCACGTCTGCAAACAGGCAAACGCCTGGGGTTCACCTTTAATTCTGATGATGTTTCAGCAGAAAGTTAAAAAACACTAACAATGAAAATACTACAACACTTCGTAACAGCAGGTATAATTACAGCTTTTTTAATTTCCTGTAATAAGGAAAACAGCAATTCTCTAAATAACGATATTGAACAAAAATTGAACAATTACGAAACCGTAACACTAACTTCTGATTTAAGTGGGTTAACAGAAAATGAGAAGGAAATGCTTCCGTATTTGTTTGAAGCTGCAGCCCTTATGGATGAAATTTTCTGGACCGAAGCCTATGGTAAGCAGGATTCATTGCTATCTTCGCTGGAGGATTCTGCTTTGCGCGCTTACGTAGAAATAAATTATGGTCCATGGGACAGGCTTAACGGCAATGAACCATTTATTGAAGGGATTGGTCCCAAACCCATGGGCGCAAACTTTTACCCGGCGGATATGACTGAAGAAGAATTCAAAGAATTCGGCGCTGAAGACAAAGAAAGTCTGTACACCCTTATCCGACGTAATGCTGAGGGAGAGTTAATTACAATACCCTACCATGTGGCCTTTAGAGAAAAAACCGAACAAGCGGCTGAGCTTATTAAAAAAGCGGCCGAACTTGCCGAAGATGAAGGCTTAAAAAAATATCTGGAATTGCGCGCTGAAGCTTTGCTTACGGACGATTATCTTGCCAGTGATATGGCGTGGATGGATATGAAAACCAATACCATCGATTTTGTAGTTGGCCCCATTGAAAACTATGAGGATCGATTGTTTGGATATAAAGCAGCACATGAGGCATTCATCTTAATTAAAGACCAGGAATGGAGCCAGCGGTTGTTAAAATACGCAGATATGCTTCCAGAACTGCAAAAGGGACTGCCTGTGGATGAAGTTTATAAGCAGGAGAAACCAGGCACCAACAGCGACCTGGGCGCCTATGATGTCATCTTTTATGCAGGTGACTGCAATGCCGGGAGCAAAACCATTGCCATTAATCTGCCCAACGATGAGCGGGTACAATTGGAAAAAGGAAGCCGCCGGCTGCAATTAAAAAACGCCATGCGGGCGAAATTTGATCAGATACTTGTACCCATTTCTGAAGTTCTGATTGCTGAAGAACAACGTCAGCACATTTCGTTTGATGCATTTTTTGAAAATACAATGTTTCACGAAGTGGCCCATGGTCTTGGAATAAAGAATACGATTACCGACAATCAGCCGGTGAGGCAGGTTTTAAAAGAGCAATACAGCCCTATTGAAGAGGGGAAGGCCGACATTCTTGGCTTGTATATGGTAACAAAACTTAATGAGCAGGGCGAACTTACCGGTGACCTGATGGATAATTATGTTACATTTATGGCAAGTATTTTCCGGAGTATCCGCTTCGGTGCGTCAAGTGCACATGGCAAGGCCAACCTTATGCGCTATAATTATTTTAAAGATAAGGAAGCCTTTACAAAAAATGAAGATGGTACATACACCATTCATTTTCAGAATATGCAGGAAGCCATGAATGAATTATCAGGACTAATTCTTACCTTGCAGGGAAATGGTGATTATGAAGGTGTTAAAAACCTGATGCAAAGAGAATCAGTGATGGATGATGAACTAAAAGACGATTTAGAACGCTTGCAAAAAGAAGCTATACCAGTGGATATTGTATTTGATCAGGGAGCAGATGTTGTTGGAATAGAAATGCAATGATTTTAATTGCAACAATTTACCGTATCTGCAGTATAACTAATAATTTTCATTTGAACATCATTTAGTGATACAAAACCACTTTTTATGGACACTTACATAGCCAATCTGATAAAAAATAATAACCGGGTAATACTGCCTGATTTTGGAGCATTTATTGTAAAACAGGATCAGACCAGAACCATTACATTCAATGAATTTTTAAAATTCAATGATGGTTTATTGATTAGTTATATAGCTGAGAAAGAGAAGATAGATAAGACAGCTGCAAAAGATAAAGTAAAGGAATACATACAAAGCATAAGAGATAACATAGACAATAAAAAACGATTTACCATTCAGGGCCTTGGTGATCTTTTCCTCGATCATGATAACAAGATACAATTTACGCCAGAGGGAAAAGCCAAATCTTCATCCGGATACGCGGAGCCGGAACCCATGCAAAAGAAACCAACAGATAAAAAGGAGGAAAAGAAAGTTGTTCCACCCCCCGCACCTGCTCCTAAACCGGCCAAAACAAAAAATACGGTAGCAGAAACGCGTAATACGCCTGCAAAAGAAAAACCAGCAGCACCACCGCCAAAACCGGCCGAACCACCAGTAGCTGAGAAGAAAAAAACAGCCACACCTGCTCCACCTCCTCCTCCACCGCCCGGAAGACCTGCGCAAAGTGCAGCATCATCAAAAAAGCCTGCTGCGGATAAGGAAAAAAAAGGTGGCAGTAAAAAAGTTTTAGCTGTGCTGCTTATACTTGCATTATTAGGCGCACTCATAACTGCTTATTTCTTATTTTTTGAAGATAATGTGAAAGATTACCTTGCAGGAAAGAAAGATAACGAAGTTCCTGTGGAACAGGAGCAAACACCCGTAGATGAACCCGTTACTTCCGGCGGACCGGTACAAAAAAGTGGCGAAGAAACTGATGGTAAAGAAATACAACCCGATAATACACCTGCACAGCCAGCGCCATCTGCTGCGCAAAATCAGCAAACAACTACCAGTACCGGGAAAAAATATCAGATAGTGGCGGGCTGTTTTATGTTTGAAAGAAATGCAAAAAATTACCGTGAGAAATTAGAAAATGAAGGGTATGAAGCACGTATTTTTGGTAAAGTAGGCCGGTTGCATGGGGTAAGTTTTGAACGTTACTCATCACGACAAGAGGCTATCAATGCCCTGCGCCGAATACAGCAACAGAGAGAGCCAAAGGCCTGGATAAGATACCAGTAACTTACCTTAATAATAAAAGTGCGAAACTATACAAAAATTCTGTTTGCCAGTTTATTTTGGAATTATAAGATACCTGATAACCATCAGAAAGAGTTCAGAAGTGAATTGGTGCAACAAAATCTCACAAGATTAAAATTTGCACTGCCTTTTATCTTCGCTGTACTTGTATTTCTAATTATTACCGACTTCTTTTTTCCCTCGCTTATTGATGACAGACTTGTTAATTTTTATCGTATAGTTGATATTATTTTTGCATTACTTGCTTTGTCAATCGGCGTTGTTTTGTATTCAAGGAAGCATATTTCTACCCCCGTTGGAGAAGGCATTATTGGGATGGCAACATTTACAGGCTTAAATTATGGCGCCTTAATATCAACCGGAGAAGTAACGGTAGGTTATGGAATGGTAACCTATATAGGTACATTATTTATTTTTACGTCTCTTTTTTACCTGCAATCATGGCACCTGTTAATAGCATTATTATCAAGTATTTTTCTGCTTGTATTTGGTTATGCCAGCTTAAATTATTCACCTTATGGCACTTATGAACCATTTCTTGTGGTTTTCACACTTGTTCCATTAGCTTATGTAGTGAACCGTATTCATTTAAACACAAAAATGGATCAATACGTATTAAAGATAAATGTTCTGGAGAATAATAAATCGCTGGAAGAAAGGGTACAGAAAAGAACTGAAGAAATTGAAAAAATAAACAAAACACTTAAAAAAGGCATTTATGAAAAAATGCTTATTGAGCGCGATCTTAAAGAATCCAATGAACTGTTAAAAGCATTGCTGGAGGCTACTCCACTGCCAATTATTGGTGTTGATAATGAAGGAAATGTAAATTTCTTTTGGAATAAGGCTGCTGAAAGAGCTTTTGGTTGGAGAGAAAGCGAAGTTATGCACAAACCTTTACCCATTATTCCGCAAAAGCAATATGAAGAATTAAAAATAATCAAAGAATTTACTTCTAACGATAAAATCATATCGGGTGCTACTGTAGTAAGAAAAAACCGAAATGGAAAAGAGCTCCGTTTCAGCCATTATGCTGCCCCACTTTATAGCATTGAAAATGAAATCATAGGCCATGTGTCTGTTTTACTTGATGTAAGCAGGCAGGTAAAATATGAAAAATGGCTTGAGCGGGCGAAGACAAAAGCTGAAGAAGCAGATAAGCTCAAGACGGTGTTTTTGGCAAATATGAGCCATGAAATTCGTACACCCATGAATGGAATAGTCGGGTTTGCTCAATTATTAAATCATGAGGGCCTTTCTAAAAGCAAAAAGGAACAGTATTTTAATATCATTAACAATAATTGCAATCAACTTGCCACCCTGGTGGATGATATCATAGATATTTCAAAAATAGAATCCCAGCAGTTAAACATCATTGAAAAACCTTTTTCCTTAACAGATGTTATGCTGGAAATAAAGGTGCTGTTTGAAAATTATAAAAGTACGCTGGAAAAAGAGCACATACAACTGATATGCAATTTACCGGAAGAATCTCTTGCCATCACCAGTGATGAATTACGCATAAAACAAGTAATGAATAACCTGGTGAAAAACGCTTTTAAATTTACCCAAAAAGGCGAGATTGAATTTGGTTATATCCATCGGGATTCAATGCATATAGAACTTTTTGTAAGAGATACGGGTATTGGAATCCCGGAACAAAAAAAGAAAATAATATTTGAGCGCTTCCGGCAGGCTGAAAATTCACTTGCCCGAACATACGGAGGTTCGGGTTTGGGACTGGCTATTTGCAAGGGCATTGTTGATTTGCTTGGTGGCACCATAGAAATGGATTCCGCACCCGGCAAGGGCACTACTTTTAAAGTTGTTTTACCCGCAAAAGATATGACAAACAAAGAAAAGACACCAACCACGATCACCCAGGACAGTGAAATTGAAGAAGGTGCATTTAAAGGTAAAGCTGTTTTAATAGTTGAAGATGACCCTTACAGCCTTCTATTCCTTAAGGAGATACTTGAAAATACAGGCATAGAGATTACATCTACTGACAATGGCACTGAAGCCGTTGAGATTGTAAAAAACAAACTTTTTGACATCATTCTCATGGACATTCAGCTACCGGGTATGAACGGCTATGAAGCCACCCAACAGATCAGAAAAATGAATGTTGATACCCCGGTAATAGCGCAAACTGCTAATGTATTCGCGGAAGATCAGGCGCGGGCAAAAAAAGCCGGATGTAATGCCTTTATCGGTAAACCCATTAAAGATACTGAACTTCAGAAGGTCTTAAAAAAGTATATTTAAAGTTGTAGTCAATACATTTCTCAATTTATTACCCCCCACCTCCAGTCCTACACTTATTCTCCTTCATTATCTGAAGGTTTTAATTTAATCACGTATTTTGCCGCACTTTCAACGGCCTCTCTGCTATAGTAATCCCTGTGGTAAATGTGGTCCAAAAATAAAGGAGTTTGATTACCATAAAATTCACTTCCCGGTACACCGGAGTTACCGGTTGGGATAACAGTAAATGAAGAATCCCAGTTGGCCAGGGAATATATGTGGCGGTGAGAAGAACCATGGGTTACCTGATATGGATTTGAGAATGAATAAGAATATGGTGAAACCGTATGGTAACTTCCCGGCACAGGAAAGGGTCCGCGATTGAGTTTAAAAATCTTCTCCAGCGCGGCCACCTCTCCCATTGGATGTTGTAATGTTAGGGTATGCACATTTCCCCATTTCCATTCGTTAGTGTTTTTGCCCTGGCTCTCTGCAATGCTATTAATTGTTTTGCGAAAAGCCTGAGTAACAATTGTGTTGAAATCCTCTTTTACCTCAGGCGTTTGAACATCATCAAACCAATCAGAACCGGGAGTTCGCCATATATTGTCAAATGCATATTTTGATAATGATCCGCTTTGAGTGTACTTATCAAAAAGCTTTAAGCCCATTTCATCGGCGAGAGTTTTCTCCAAAAATGTAAGATAAAACTCCTCAAAAATCAGTGGCGCCGCCAAATCTTCTCCCATGTAACCATCCCATGAAGAAAGAATAGCTATTGCTCTATTTGTTAAAGAATCTTCAAAAGAAGTTTGGTTCAGTACCTGCATAAGCCGGGGCTTAACCTGGCGAACCAGGGTGGAAACATAATCGGTTTGAATTTTCTTAAAACTATGCAGGGAATGCTTTTCTTTTGCCTCAAGCAGCTCATTTATACGGTTGAAACGGTGCGGAAGGGCATACCATTGGCCAATATAGTATGGATAATCATCAGGTGCTGTCCGGTTATTTGCTGATGAAACATACTCCTTTGCCGGGTTATACATATTTGGAAGGGAATCGAAAGGCACCATACCCTGCCAGTCGTACAAACTGGTATCACCGGGCAGGATAGAAAAACCCGTGTCACGCTTTCTTACCGGAACACCTGCAGCGGTATACATGCCGATGTTACCAGCCACATCGGCATAATTGATGTTCTGGCTAATGGCTTTAAATGTACGCAATGCAGAGGTAAATTCCTCCCAGTTATCAGCCCTGTTGAGCGAATAAACAGTTTGTGGTTCATTGCTGTATTCATCGCCTACCCAGCGCATAGAAATTGTTCTATCAGGAATATTTTTAAAATCAGATATCACCGGTCCGCGATGCGTCCATTCAAGAATGCGGGTAACTGTATCGCCGGCTTTTGTTGCAATTTTTGTTTTCTCTACCTGAAAATCAATCCATTTGCCATTAAAATAATAGGAAGATGAATCCACCGGATTAACCTTCTCTTCATAAAAATCGAGGTTATCCACGTATGTATTTGTCATTCCCCAGGCGATGCTGTCATTATGCCCCACTATGATAAAGGGCTGGCCGGGCAGTAGCAAACCCGTTACATTCAGACTGCCCTCGATCACCTGATGCATCTGATACCAAATTCCGGGCATTCCAAAACTCAAATGCATATCGTTGGCCAGCACAGGCTTTCCGGTAGTGCTTTTTTTTCCGGATACAGCCCAGTTATTACTGGCATTGAATATGTCCAATCCAAGTTCTGATAACTTATTGGTGTTTTCCTGCAACATGCTAATCATTGCTGAGGAAGCAGAATCATATTCCGGATATACATAGGAATTCTGAGTTTCCGGGTCAGGCAACAATTCCTGGTAAAGTTTATTATCAATATTTCCTTTTAAATCATTCAGAACCATCTGGCTCCAGCCGGCTTTGAGGTCCCATGCCATGTAGCCAATTAAATTGAGCGTATGAACGGGGTTCCATGGTTCAGGACGGTATCCCAGAATGGCAAATTCTGGTGGGAAATCGGTGTTATTCTCGATATATAAATTCACTCCGTCTGCAAATGCATGCAGTGCAAGCCGCAACTCTGAGGAAGCGCTGTCTAAAACCATTTTAGATTTTTTATCGTAGCGGAGCGCTCTTAGTAAAGCATCTGTTTCAATAAAATCAGAGCCAAATATCTCAGATAACCTTCCTTGTGTTACCCGCCGCAATAAATCCATTTGCCACAGCCTGTCCTGTGCCACCAGGTATCCAGTGGAAAGGTATAAATCATGCTCGTTATGTGCATAAACATGCGGAACGCCCAAAGAATCCCTGTAAACGGTAACTTCCCGCTCAAGACCGGGAATTTCAATATCTGCAGCATAATCTGGAACTGCTCTCTTCTTTAAATCAACAATAAATATAATTCCAGTAATAATTGCAAGTAAAATTAAAATTCCGAGTGCTTTTAAAATATTTGTAAATAGCTTCATTATAAATAAATCTTAATCGTTTATATCCTAATGTTTTTCTATGAGTTTTACTTTTGCAGCCACCGGTTCGTGATCAGAATTCAAAAAGTTCAGTGGTAGGGTTTTTACTGACAATGGTTCTACATTTGGGCTCACAAGATAAAAGTCGATGATGGTGGTTAATGATGTTTCTGCATTTAAAGGTGTTTGAAGCCGACGGTTGGTTGGTGCAGCAGAGTCATACAGCCATTTCCACTCCGGGAGATAATTTTCAGGAAGGTGTAAAAGATTTACAGTATCAAAAAGAAAATTATCGTAAGCTGGCTGTAAATCTGCAGGGGATTGATTCCAATCTCCACCCACAATAATATAATTCCCCTGCGCGTACTCCTGTAATAAAAACATTCTCAGGTATTCCATTTGTTCCTGGCGGAGAGATCCATCGTCATAGGCTGAATTATGGGTATTTATAATCAACAGCTCCTGGTTGCCAACGGGAAAACGTGTAACCAGAAAACACCTGTCGAGCAGGAAAAGGCTTTTTGGCCACACATAATTGCCAGGAAAAGCATGCCTGTAACTTGCGGCAGGTTTGTGTCTTGTAAATGTGGTGAGTCCCCCATTTACTTTACCCATAGGATCATAAAACGGCAGGGGAACAAACGAAACAAGATAATTTGTGGCGATGAGTGGCATATAAGAAGGCAGGTGATATTGCAGCGTATCTACCTGCATGGTGTAATAGCTTCTTTTAGAATCCATATCTACCTCCTGCAGCAGCATAAAGTCCATGCTATCCTGTTGTGAAAGAAAATCGCCTATATTCTGGAGGTTTTCTTTCAGCTGCTCTTCAGAGGTACGGGTTTTCTTTCCCCCATCGTAAAAAAAATCCATGTCCTTATCAAGGCCGGCATAACCTATATTCCAGATTAATAGATTCAAGATGGCTGTATCTTGAAATTTCTTGTGCTCAGAGGATTCATAAACCAGTTCTTTTTCGGATGGCTGATAGTCATTTAAAGTGGCTATGCCAATCAGTGTGATAAAAGCCAATATAAGGATCAGAATCACAATTCCTGTATATTTTAGAGCCTTCTTCATATTTTTATCATTTAATGATTATTATAAATAAGTTATTTCAGTTCTTTGTTAGTAACAGGAATTTGAAGTAGCACCACCGTTCCTTTTCCGGGTTTGCTTGTAATGTCTATTTCACCCTGGTGAAGATCAACACATCTTTTTACAATGGACATTCCAAGTCCGGTCCCTTTAATTTTCTCAACTTTTGTTGCCCTGTAGAAAGGTTCAAATACCTGCTTTATCTCTTCCTGTGACATTCCTATTCCATAATCTCTGATTTCAAGCTTTAATTGGTTCTTCATGCCGGTTGCCATAAATTCCACAGGTTTTTTACTGTTTAAGGAATATTTTACCGCGTTATTTAAAACATTTGTAAGGATATGGCGCATGAGTTTAATATCTAAAAACAATTCCGTTTCCCCGCCCGCGTACTGGAAATCAATATGCTTATTTGGCATACTGAATTTTACCTCCTGTATAATTTGTTTGCAAAATACATTTACGTTTGTTTTTGTAGGATTGAATTGCAACCTGTCTGACTGATCAAGGCTGATAAAATTGATATCATCCAGTATAGACACCATGAATGATGCTGCATTGTTCATGCGGGTAAGCAAATCATATTTTCTATCCGATTTGAGCAGATCGGGCATTTTTTCCAAGAGTTGCACAGTGGTGGAAATTACAGAGAGCGGCGTACGGAATTCATGAGACATGGTAGACAAAAACCGGCTTCGCAGCAGATTTATTTCCCTTTCCTTATTGATCAGCCGCTGCTGCTTGAGCTGTGTTTCCTTCAATCTTGTAATTTGCCTGAAAATACCCATGATGGCAAATACTTCATTGTTATTATCAAGCAAAGGAAGGGTAGTTACATCAAAATAATCTTTTACGTAAAAGAATTCCCTGGATACGGTTTTTCCCTTTAAAGACTCCACATACATCTCTTTTACGGCCATCCATACTTCACCTTCAATTGTTAAATCATACAGGCATCTACCTTGAAAGAAATCAGTATCAAACCCATATTTGTCTTTTAATTTACCATCAGCCAGCAAATAATTTAACGCTTTATCAACTACATAAATATCGGTATCCGGAATGTTGTTTGCAAGGGTATTGTAAAGGCGCTCCTTTTCTTCTATTTCCCTGATTGCTTTTAACTGGCTTGTAGAATCTTTTATGGAAATAAGCAGGCGCTTTTCGCCATTCTCCTGAATTACAGCGTCTGTAATATCAAGGGCTAAAAATTTGTCCTTATTCCTGCTATCATCTTTTTCATAAATGATGATTTGCAAACCGTTTCCAGACTCCAATTCCGAAATCACTCTTTGTTGTATTAACCTATCAAGTGCAGCAGTACTAAATTTAAGCTGACTGGCATATGCCTCTATTATTTTCCGGTATGTTTCGTTGTCCCTTAACAGCTGCATATTCTCATCAAAAATCAGCAATCCGTTGGGTAAAAACTTTAAAATCGTTTCTATTGTTTTTATGGTATCTTCTCTTACCTGCAGTATCTCTGCCTCCATTTTTCTTTCATCAGACACATCAATGAGAATACATAAATTTCCGATAAATTCGTGATGCACCTGTATTTTTGAAAAAATTTGCTCGTAAACGATGTCTGCCCCTTCATGGGTGAAATATACCGTTTCGTAATGGCCCCTGGGCTGTTGATTTCCAGACAAAGCACGTGTTGTAGACTGGCGGAGAGAATCAGGAATGGGAATTTGATCCAGATGAAAACCATAAAAATCACCCCAACGATCCTTTGAACGCTTATTTTGAATAAATATCTTATTTTTTTGATCGAGTACAAACAACTCCACAGGCAGATGCCGAATTAAAGAGGCCAGAATGATTTCATTTTTTTCTACCTCCTTCTGAGCTTCCTTTAGACGACTGATATCAGTAGCGGTAAATTTAAATTCATCATGCATTTTCTTCATCTTGCTTGATGAAATAGCCACATAAATGGGCGCTTTATTCTTCCATAGCAGCCGGGCCTCAATAGCGCTCACATCTTTTTTCTTAACAATTTCATTTAAAAAAGTATTGAATATTTGTATGTCGTCTGGATGCAGTATTTCTGTAAACAAATTTGCCTGAAGCGTATGCTTGTTTTCACCAATCATCCGTAACATAGTTTTGTTGGCTTCCAAAATTCGCCCTTCATTATTTAGCGTAAAAAAACCTGTGGGGGCATTTTCATACAGGTCAAAATAGCGATTCCTGGAGTTTTTAAGTTCTTCCTGTGTCTTTGTTAATGACTTATTTTTGTTTTCCAGTGCTATTTTTTGTTCTTTAAGCACAGATTGGTTATGCAGCAGTTCCTTTTCCGTTTTTATGCGGTCTGTAATTTCTTTCACCAGCACAGCCAAACCATCGGAGAAAGGATAGATGCGTACTTCAAAGTTGCGCATTTCGTCTTTTATCATCCAATCTATGGTAATATCGGAGGTCTTGCCTGTATGCAAACATTTTTTAAAAATGGCATGCAGTTTCTTTACATTCTCTCCCGGAAAAAAATCTGACAATTTTTTACCTATAATATTGGCTTTTGGTTGGTGTGTCAGTTTCTCTGCAGCTTTGTTCCAGAATTGTATCCGGAAATTCCGGTCTGTTGAATAAAAAGTATCTGTAATGCTGTTGGCGAGTTTTTCGTATCTCTCTTGTTCAAAGCGGAGCTTTAAATTAGTTTTTTCATTGCTGATATGGCTGCCCAATGCATCAGCAAGTGTGGATAACAGGTATATATGATTCTGGTCCCATTCCCTTTCCCTGTATACATCATCAAATCCTATAAACCCCCAAAACTGCATATTGATAAAAATAGGGAGTACTAAAACAGACTTGATTCCCTGTGGCTGAAGAATTTCTTTTTCCTGATCAGGAAAATCTTTCACAAAACCGGAAACGGATTGTTTATTCTTTAAAATCTCTTTCCACCTTTTAATTGAGTCGTTATATTTTACATTTTGTAATTCCGGATTATCAATTTCAGATTTTACTCCATCCAGGCATACTTCGGCAATTTGCCGGCAATACAGCTCGCTCTTTTTGGTGAAGTTCTCAAAAATGTAAATACGGCTGATCTGTGTGGAATCAAGAATAACTTTCAGCGCCTTATGAATGGTTGATAAACTATAATCACCGGAAAGAAGAATCCTGGAAGCACGGCTAAGGGCACTTTCAGTTTTTAAAACCTGGTGTATATGGCGGGTGGCATTGTTTAAACGGGTGATGTTTTGCGATACGCAGAGGGCTGCATCAATATTGTTTTTTTCATCCTTAACAGGAACAAGCTTCATCTGGTATTCCCATGAATTAAAACTATATTCATATTCTACTATTTTGTCTTTAAAAACATCCTTTAAGGCATCATTAAGCAACATGCATGCTTCACCAGAAAACACGGAGCAAATGGAATTCCCTTCAAGGGGCTGGTTATATTTTTTAAGTATCTCCGTTCCTTCGGCAATTAATATTGTTTGATTCTCATCAATGATAAAAATATCCCCATCCGGAAAATTTTGTCCTATGAGTCGGTATAGATTTTCTTTCTGTTTTATTTCATCATGCTGAATATTGATTTTACTTTTTAAATTGCTCTGGAGATTTAGGAGTTTTATTTCCTTGCTTTTTTTCTCGGTAATTTCTTTTGCTGTTCCTATTACCATTACAACATCATTTTCAGCATTTGTAATGGGTGTAAGAGTACTTAAAAACCATTTCTCTACATTTTCATGAATGATTTTCTCCTCAAAAGAAACATTTTTCTTAAGTCTTACACATCTGCGGTAGTTTTCTAATACTTGTGCCAAGGCAAAGCCCGGATAACCTTTATCCAGAGAAACCGGGTCTTGAATACTGAATTTATTACCAGTTACTGCGTAGTCTGCCGGATTATTGTCAATTAAATCAAAGGAGCCATCTTTATTTACCCTTGTTATCCATATGGAAACATCAGCATTATCGTAAATGGCCTTAAAGAACTGACTTCTTTCTGCAAGTACATGTTCATTTTCTTTTTCAGTGGTAATGTCATTAAAGCTGGTAACCACACTATATGGTTTATCTTCATTTTGCCTGAAAAGTGGCTGTGCATTTATGGAAAGGTAAATCCTTGAAGTGTCGTTTCGTTGCACAATCATTTCCACATCCTTATAGGGTTTGCCTGTTTTCAGGCTAGAAATGGCAGGATGTTCTTCTGCCGGAAATGCAGAGCCATCGGGGTGATAAAAGGATAAACTAATATCAGAAGCGAACTTTCCTGCGAATAATTCTTCAGATACTCCTAGAATCTCAAGTGCACGCTTATTGTAGGAACTGATAATACCTTTGGAATCATGCACTACAACACCTGAAGGAAGTGCTTCGAGAATGTCATTGTACCTGCTTTCAACTTCCTGAGAGGTTAGTTCTGTAATGCTGCTCGAGGTATTGCCTTGGATATTGATATTTAGCGGAGCCATGGGTGTGATTTAATATTCTTTGCTAAAAATAATAAAATCAAATTGTAAACGCTCACATCTGCAGAAATTAAAAAGCCTGCGAAAAATTTTCGCAGGCTGTATATCAGATTAATTCATAAGGTTAATTGTTTTCTAAATTACTTTTTAGGCATTTTATATCCTTTTTTCTTTGCAGCCTCTTCCAGTCGTGCCTGGAATTTGGATTTTTTCACAGGCTTCTTCTTTTTCTCGTTAAGCTTTTTAAGAATAGCTTCATCATCTACAAATTGCTTTATCACCATATTCTGACCAAAGGTAATGATGTTGGCAAGGAAATAGTAATAAGTCAAACCTGCAGAGAAACCATTGAGTATAAACATGAAGGTAAAAGGCATGATGTACATCATGGTTTTCATACCTGGCATAGAAGCACTTGTAGAAGTTTGATTACTCATTTTCATGGAAAGAATGGTTGAAGCCGTCATAAGTATGGTAAACAAACTCACATGGTCTCCATAAAAAGGAATGGTAAATGGCAGGTTGAAAATAGAATCATAAGTAGATAAATCCTCAGCCCATAAGAAGCTCTCCTGCCTTAACTCAATAGAACTCGGGAAAAAGCGGAACATTGCAAAAAGAATAGGCATTTGCAACAGCGTTGGTAAACATCCGCCCATTGGATTTACGCCGGCTTTGCGATACAGGGCCATAGTGGCCTGCTGGCGTTCCATGGCTTTTTCTTTGGGAATTTTCTCGTTTATTTCATCAATCTGTGGCTTTAGCACACGCATTTTTGCCATAGAAAGATACGACTTATAGGTAAGCGGGAAAAGTGCCAGCTTGATGATTAGGGTAAGCAGCAGGATAATAATACCGTAGTTACCAATGAAATTATTCAACCAGTTAAAAATATTTATGATTACGTACTGATTGATCCATTTTATTATCCAGCCACCTAGAGGAACGAGCTCTTTAAGGTCCATTTCATATTCCTTAAGCGTATTGAAGTGATTCGGACCAAAATATAGCTTAAGGTCTACATTACCACCTGCTGCATTGTAAGGGATTCCTATATCAGCCGTAAACTTTTTCAGGTATTCAGAATTCTCAGGCATGGTTTCTGAAACGAGGTCGCTGTAGGGAAAACCTTCCTCAGAAATTATTACATTAGAGAAGAACTGTTGTTTAAATGCCACCCATTTCAGATTGGTTTTAATGCTTTCCTCCTCAAGATCCTTGTTTGAGCGGAGGGAGAAATTCTCTACATCGTCATTCAAATGTTTGTAAAAAATGGTGGTATAACTTAACTCATTTTGCCTTCCACGTTCATGAGAGGGAGAATACATAAGCCATCGAAAATCCAGCTCGGTTTGGTTTTGTGCAATAATATCATTGATTCCAACAAAGTTCATGTCAAAATCCAGCATATATTTATCATGTGCCAGAGTATAGATGTACTCAATATACCTGTTATTGCCGGCATATAAGCGGAAGGCAACATTCTTTTCACCTCCCTGTCCTACTGTTAAGTTTTGTGTTGCCTGCACAGGAGTAAAATAGAGGTCGTTGGTAGAAATACTGCGGTTCTGCGCGAAGAAATTAAGGCCAAATATGGTAGAGTCGCCGGTGAAAAGTATCAACGGATCGCCATCATACTGCTTATATTCTTTAAGTTCAACGGAATATGGCTTACCACCTAGGGTTGAAAATTTAATTTTTACCAGGTTGTTCTCAAGGGTAATAAATTGCCTGTCGCCTTCAGCAGCGGCGGCAAAAGAACCAAATTGTTGCTGACGCTGAATTTGTTTTACTGAATCAGCAACTGCCGTTTCTTCATTTTGCTGTGGGACATCTGTTTGGGTTTGATCTATCTCCCGCTGTGCATCTTCTATTGCCCTTTGACGTTCCACTTGTGAAATGGAATCAATCAAGCGCTGACGTTCAGCTTTTTCCTCTTCACTTGGGCTGGTGAAAATACTGTATACAATTAAAATTCCGGCAATTAAAAACAGCCCTATGATTGAATTCTTATCCATTATTAATTTATTCTAATTATTATTTTTTTGTGATTTAAAATCCAGTGCCGCTTTGATAAAATTTACAAACAGCGGGTGAGGATTCATTACTGTACTGCTATACTCAGGGTGAAATTGGACCCCTACAAACCATTTTAATGAGGGAATCTCCATTATTTCAATAAGATTTGTATCAGGGTTTACCCCTGTTGAAACCATTCCCGCTTTTTCAAAGGCCGGCAGATAGTCATTGTTAAATTCAAACCGGTGCCGGTGCCGTTCCGAGATAGTTGTTTTTTGATATGCTGTATAGGCATGGCTGGATTTTTTAACACGACACGGATATGCACCTAACCGCATGGTTCCGCCTTTTTCTGTAACGCCTTTTTGCTCTTCCATAAGGTCAATTACCGGATAAGGGGTGTTACGCATCATTTCAGATGAATGTGCATCCTCATACTGCAATACATGGCGGGCAAATTCTATTACCGCACATTGCATACCCAGACAAATGCCCAGGTAAGGGATATCATTTTCACGTGCATACTGTGCCGCAAGTATTTTTCCTTCAATACCACGATCGCCAAAACCGGGAGCCACCAATATACCATTCAATCCACCAAGCAGACTTTCAACATTTTCTTTTTCCAGCTTTTCGGAATGTACACTAACTACATTTACCTTACAATCGTTAACAGCTCCGGCATGTATGAAAGATTCAATGATAGATTTATAGCTATCCGGCAATTCAATGTACTTACCTACCAGTGCAATATTCAATTCCTGCTTTGGATTAATCACCTTGTTTACAAATCGCTTCCAGGGTGCGAGGTCGGGTTCATTTTTCTCTCCCAATCCTAACTTCCTCAAAACGGCTACATCCAGCTTTTCTTTCATCATCAGCAGGGGTACTTCGTAAATGGTCTGCACGTCAATAGACTGAATAACAGCATCTATATCAACGTTACAAAACAGCGCCACCTTTTTTCGAAGAGCCTGGGTAAGATTATGTTCGGTACGTAACACAAGAATTTCCGGTTGAATACCATTTTCCAACAGTACTTTTACAGAATGCTGCGTAGGCTTGGTTTTCAATTCGCCCGAAGCCGCCAGGTACGGCACAAGTGTTAAATGTATTACCAGGCTGTTTGACGATCCCAGCTCCCACTTCATTTGACGCACAGCTTCAATGTAAGGAAGTGATTCGATGTCACCCACTGTACCGCCAATCTCTGTAATAACAATCTCATTTTTCTGCCGTGCACCCAGTAATTTTATGCGGCGCTTTATTTCATCAGTAATATGCGGAATTACCTGTACGGTTTTACCCAGGTAATCGCCTTTGCGTTCTTTATTGATAACAGATTGGTAAATGCGTCCGGTAGTAACATTGTTGGCCTGAGAGGTATTTACACTTAAAAACCGTTCGTAATGACCCAGGTCCAGGTCGGTTTCCGCCCCATCATTGGTTACATAACATTCTCCATGCTCGTAGGGATTGAGCGTGCCCGGGTCAACATTTATATATGGGTCGAGTTTTTGTATGGCTACAGAGTAACCACGGGCCTGCAGCAAACGTGCCAGTGAGGCACTGATAATTCCTTTACCTAATGAAGAGGTAACACCACCGGTAACAAAAATATATTTGGTATTTGGCAAAATGTTTTATTTTATTGATTGATAACTAAATGTTTTTTTTATTTATTGTTCATCTTCCAGATCATCAATCACATTAATCTTATTCTCGATAAGTTTCATTTCTTTTCTGGCATTATCGATTTTATCCTGTACCTCCTTAATCATTGATTCAGCATTTTTGGTATTTGCAAAGAAACCAATGTTGTTTTCAAGAAGACCAATATCGGTTTCAAGTTGTTTGAGTTTATTGGCCAGTTTATCTCTTTCTCCAGATATGCGACGGTTCTTTTTGGTGGCATTATAAGTCTCAACCCGGTTCTGAAATTTTAACAGATTCTTTTTGCCATCGTCTACTTTTAATTCATCAAAGCGTTGGTTAATGGCTTCGCGATATTTTGCAGCTATTTCATCCTTTTGCTTCCTTGGTACAAATCCAATTTCTGTCCACTGACGTTGAAAATCTTTTAATGCCTGAAAATTTTCATCCACATTATTGGTGAAGGCATAAGCTTTTATGGCTTCGATTAATTCTTCCTTCTTTTTCAGATTTGCTTCATAGGAACCATCCACCTGCTGAAAATGCTTTGCTTTATTTTCAAAAAAGGCATCACAGGCTGATCTGAACCTCTTCCATATAGCATCTGATTGTTTTCTGGGAACCGGCCCTATCTCTTTCCATCTTTTTTGAATCTGGATTAATTCATCCGTGGTTTTTTTCCACTCGGTGCTCTCTTTCAGGGCTTCTGCCTGCACACACAAATCAGTTTTTAATTGCAGGTTATCTTGCTGTTCCTGTCTGTAACCCGCGTAAAATTCTCTTTTACGCTGAAAAAAAGTGTCTGATGCTTTACGAAACCGCTTGTAAATTTTGTTGTTATGCTTTTTAGGAGCAAAACCTATCTTTTTCCATTCATTTTGTATCTCAACAAGTTCATTGGAATTTTTATCCCAACCGGAATGGGAATTTATTTCCCTGGAGCTTATTTCTTCAGCTTTCTCACACAATGCTGTTTTTAGCTCAAGGTTTTTCTTCTGCACCTCTTTTTGCTCATCAAAATACTCATGGTGCTTTTTGTTGATTTTGGCCGTAGCTTCTTTAAACCTTTCCCAAAGCTCTTCTTTATTTTCAATGGGTACAGGACCTGTCTCACGCCATTGGTTATGCAACTTCTGAAGGTTGTTGAATGCTTTTATCACAGAGGGTTCAAGCAACAATTCTTCCGCTTTTTCACAAAGCACAATTTTCGCCTCCATGTTTTTCTTCAGATCAAGATCCCGTAGTTCTTTATTGATCTTTACATAATCGTAAAACTTTTCAACATGGTGATGGTAGTTCTCCCAAAGGTCTTTCAAACTACTTTGCGGAACAACACCTGCCTGGCGCCATTTCATTTGCAATTCACGAAACTGTCTGAAAGTTTCATTTAAGCTTTCCTCTTTATTTACCAGGTCCTTTAGTTCTTCAATTATTTCGTATTTTATTTTGAGGTTAGCATCTTTTTCCAGTTCAAGGTTGCGGTTATGCTCAGCCTTTTGTTTACGAAATTGGGCAAGCAAATCTTTTAATTTCTCCTCCAAAGGCTCTGGCACCGGTTGAAAATCTTCCGGATCACCACCTTCTTCCAAAAAAGCTTCCTTCTTCTGCTCATTCTCAGCTCTGTGAATCTTATAAAACATCACTTTGATGGTTTCCACATCATGCCTGATTTTTACTGCAGGCTTAGAGGCCAAAAGATTTTCAAGGGTATTTATCAATTCCTCTTTAGAAAGTGAAGCGTAATCTGTTTTATCGCCGGTTTCCGTTCCCTCTTCCTCCTGGTCATCTTCATCAAAACCCTTTGAATCATTCTCCTCGTCATTTTCATCATCATCAATGGATTCCGGGGCTTGATTACCGTCCGGTTTATCGTTTTGCTTTTCAACTTTACCTGAATCAGCAGTTTTATTCTCTGTTTCGGGTTTTAATGATGTTGTATCCTCTTCAGTTGTTTTGTCCGGATTTTTTCCGGAAGCTTCGCTGCCTGGATTTGTTTCTACGGCGGCGCTGTCATCCAAAGGCTTTTTAGCCTGTCCCTGTTTTGATGCTTCCTCCGAGCCCTCCTTTAGGGGTTGATTATCAGCATTATCATCTTTTTTTGCATCAGTTTTTTCATCAACTTGCGAATTTAAAGTTTGAGCAGCATCAGCACTTGTTTCAGGCTTGTTTTTCAAAAGATTGTTACTTTCTTCAATCTTTTTTTCTTCCTTTTCATTTTCACTACCCTTGGGTGTGTTCTTTTCTTCAGTCATGAGGATCAAAATTTACATATTTTTCAACATTCTTAATGAATGTGAAATTGTTCTAAATGAACAGAATCGATATTACGCAATGGTTAATTCGTATAATCAGGAATTATCAGGTTTTTAAAAGAAAGTACGAAAATATATAAATAAGGTATAATACTCAAAATTATTATCAGGAAAATAACCTTTTGCTGTGTTTCAAAACAAAAAAGCCGTTGAAAATTCAACGGCCTCAACTTATTTATGTACAAATAATTAGTCTATTTTGATTTGCCTTGGAGGCTGATCTACAGCTTCTTCTTTTTTTGGCAGGTGTATGTAAAGTACACCATTTTCATATTTAGCAGAAATCTTTGTGGTATCAACGGTTTCCGGAAGGATGAATTCCCTTTCAAAGCTTGAAAAGTTGAATTCTCTTCTTCTGTGGCTTTCTCCTTCTTTTTGTTCCATTTCCAGGTTACCAGAAACTTTAAGGTTTTCATTATCAACATCAATAGCGATGTTTTTCTTATTGTAGCCGGGTATAGCCAGCTCTAACACAAACTGGTTGCTTTCTTCC
>JBEPYD010000009.1:0-29107 GCA_041641575.1 Bacteroidales bacterium | reverse complement strand
CTAACATGGAGAATACACGTAATTTTTGCATTATTGCCCATATTGATCATGGAAAAAGCACACTGGCCGACCGCCTGTTGCAGAAAACAAAAACACTTTCTGACAGAGATTTTCAGGACCAGGTACTCGATAGTATGGATCTGGAACGTGAGCGGGGCATTACCATTAAAAGCCATGCCATACAAATGGATTATGAGCTGAACGGTGTTAATTACCGCTTCAATTTAATAGATACCCCCGGCCATGTTGATTTTTCTTATGAAGTATCCCGCTCTATTGCAGCATGTGAAGGTGCTTTGCTGATAGTAGATGCAACACAGGGCATACAGGCACAAACAATATCAAACCTTTATCTGGCGCTGGAACACGACCTTGAAATAATAGCCGTGCTGAACAAGATGGATATGGACAGCGCCATGCCCGAAGATGTAAAAGATCAGATTGTGGATCTTATTGGTCTTGAACGCGAAGATATTATTGAAGCCAGTGGCAAAACAGGCATGGGTGTTGATGAAATTATTGCTGCCATAATTGAAAAGGTTCCGCCTCCCAAAGGCGATCCAAAAGCCCCGCTGGAAGCACTTATTTTTGATTCAGTTTTTAATTCCTTCCGGGGAATAATTGCCTATTTCAGAATTTATAACGGAACCATCCGTAAAGGCGATGATGTGAAGTTCTTTAATACAAAAAAAGAATACCAGGCAGATGAAATAGGTGTACTAAAGATAAAACAACACCCGCAAGAAAAGTTAAGTGCCGGAGATGTAGGCTACATCATTTCCGGTATTAAAACCTCACGCGAAGTAAAAGTAGGCGATACCATTACACATGTAGACAGGCCATGTGTAAAGGCTATCGCTGGTTTTAAGGATGTAAAACCCATGGTATTTGCTGGTATATACCCTGTAGATGCCGATGACTATGAAGAGTTACGGGCCTCCATTGAGAAGTTGCAACTGAACGATGCTTCCCTTACTTTTGAGCCCGAATCATCTCTGGCGCTGGGATTTGGATTTCGCTGCGGCTTTTTAGGATTGTTACACATGGAAATAATCCAGGAACGGCTTGACCGCGAATTCGATATGGATGTAATTACAACTGTACCCAATGTTTCATACAACGTGTTTACCACCAAAGGCGAGAAACACGAGGTACATAACCCCTCAGGATTACCTGAACCCAACTATATTGATTACATAGAAGAGCCCTACATTAAAGCACAGATAATATCTCAGGCTGATTATATTGGTCCTATCATGACTCTGTGTATCGATAAACGGGGTATATTGAAAAACCAGGTGTACCTTACCAGCAACCGTGTAGAAGTAACTTTTGAAATGCCCCTGAGTGAAATTGTTTTTGATTTTTATGATAAGTTAAAAAGCATCTCAAAAGGATACGCTTCTTTTGATTATTATCAGACCGGCTACAAATCAGCAAAACTGGTAAAGCTTGATATTTTACTCAATGGCGAATCGGTTGATGCACTTTCCACTCTAATACATAGAGATAATGCTTATGATCTGGGCCGCAGAATGTGTGTAAAGCTTAAAGAACTCATTCCCCGGCAGCAGTTCGATATTGCCATACAAGCATCCATAGGTTCAAAAATTATTGCACGGGAAACCGTAAAAGCAGTTCGTAAAGATGTAACTGCAAAATGTTATGGTGGTGACATTACCCGTAAAAGAAAACTGCTCGAGAAACAAAAGAAAGGCAAAAAAAGAATGCGCCAGGTGGGAAATGTAGAAGTACCGCAGCAGGCATTTTTAGCCGTATTGAAGCTCGATTAGCAGTGCCGGCATCAGATTTCTACTTGAAGGCTCCTTTCTGGCAGAAGGATTTCAAAGCCGAATTATATTAAAACCCGACATATTTGCCAGAAAAAGGACTAATTTTGCACATGCAAACCCGTGCTTTTTCCCATTATATTTTCCGCTGAGAAACGAGGAGAATAAGCATAAACCTTATGGGTGTGGGACTGCGCTTGCAACTGAAAATTAAACCATTGATGAACCCTTCCAAACAAGAAACCATAGCGAAAAGCCGATACCTTCCCCGTTGGATGAAGATGAAAATGCCTTCGGGCGAAAAATATTCCATTGTAAAAAATACAGTAAATAAAAACAACCTCCACACCATTTGCTCCAGTGGCAAATGCCCGAACATTGGCGAATGCTGGGGCCGGGGAACAGCTACATTTATGCTCCTTGGAAACATCTGCACCCGTAACTGCCGTTTTTGTGGCGTGCAAACCGGTAAACCCCTGCCCCCCGACGAAAATGAGCCGCAGCGGCTGGCAGCATCGGTTAAAAAAATGGAACTCAAACATTGCGTGCTTACTTCAGTAGATCGCGATGATTTAAATGATGGTGGTGCCGGAATCTGGGCCAGTACTATCCGCAATATTAAGAAGGAGGTTCCCGGCGTAACCATAGAAGCCCTTATACCCGATTTCCGGGGGAATGAAGAACACATTTTGGAGGTAATAAAAGCAGGCCCGGAAGTGGTTTCGCATAACCTTGAAACGGTTGAAAGACTAACCCCGCAGGTACGGAGTGTGGCAACTTATCGGCAAAGTCTGGAAGTAATCCGCTTTATTGCAAAACACAAAGTAGTTGCCAAATCAGGCATTATGCTTGGGCTGGGAGAAGAAGAACATGAAGTACTCCAAACCATGGATGACCTGCTTAAAGCCGACTGTAAAGTACTCACAATCGGGCAGTATCTGGCACCTTCTAAAAATCATTTCCCGGTTACCGGGTTTATCCCCCCCGAGGTATTTGATTTTTACAAGGAAAAAGGACTGGAAAAAGGTTTTGCCTTTGTGGAAAGCAGTCCGCTGGTGCGATCATCCTATTGTGCAGAAAAACATGTAGAAGCCGGGGAAAATGGATAAGAGCTGAATTTCGCGCTTCTTTTAATGAAACTAAAACATTAAAATGAATAAAAAACTATTTAATATATATTTATGAACGAAGTGCAGTTTAAAGATCTGGGTCGCATAGATTACAAGGAGGCATGGGACCTGCAGGAAAAACTTCATGCCGAAGTGGTAGATGCACGAAAGGCAGGAAAACCAGTGGGAGGCTATATTTTGTTTTGCGAGCACCCGCATGTATATACGCTTGGTAAAAGCGGCCAGGTTAACAATTTGCTCATTAACGAAGAATTCTTAAAAAGTATTGATGCCACCTTTTATAAAACCAATCGTGGTGGAGATATTACATATCACGGGCCAGGCCAATTGGTAGGCTATCCCATTCTGGATCTAGAGAAATTTAACCTGCGGATAAAAGATTATATTGCATTAATGGAGCAAAGCATTATCGACACGCTTAAAACCTATGAAATTGATTCCGGCAGACTTGATGGCGCCACAGGTGTATGGCTTGACAGGGATAATGAAAAATCACGAAAAATTTGTGCAATAGGCGTGCGTGCCAGCCGTTATGTTACCATGCATGGTTTTGCTTTGAATATCAAAACTGACCTTAATTATTTCCGGCACATTAACCCTTGCGGTTTTATCGATAAAGGAGTAACTTCAATGGACAAAGAAGTTGATAATAACCCTGAGGTACAGGAAGTTGCCACAAGATTAAAAAATAAATTAGCTGAATTGTTCAATATTTCATACTATTGAATAAAAATCAGGAAAGGAGCATTACAAGAACGTGATTAGTAAAAGCTGGATTATAAAACCCAAAGGAAAGGAAGATGAAGTCAATCATCTGGCGGGCGTATTGGGAATAGAAAAACCATTGGCAGAATTGCTGGTGCAAAGAGGGGTGAAATCTTTTGAAGAAGCACGTTCATTTTTCAGGCCTTCGCTTGATGATTTGCATGACCCTTTTCTGATGCAGGACATGCAAGCCGCTGTTGAGCGGATAAACCTGGCCATGGGAAACAATGAACGCATCCTTATCTATGGAGATTATGATGTTGATGGCACCACTTCAGTGGCTTTGATGTATACATTTCTCTCCAGGCACTACAAGAATATCGATTTTTATATTCCTGACAGATATCGCGAGGGTTATGGTGTTTCCACGCTTGGAATAGATTACGCGGCCGATTCCAAGGTACGCCTTATCATTGCCCTGGATTGTGGAATTAAAGCCAATCATAGGGTTGCTTACGCGCGTGAAAAAGGTATAGATTTTATTATTTGCGATCATCATACACCAGGCGATGAGTTGCCCGCTGCCGTAGCAGTATTAGACCCAAAAAGAAAAGATTGCTCCTATCCCTTTAAGGAACTAAGTGGATGCGGCGTTGGCTATAAGCTGGCGCAGGCTATCACAGCAAAAAATAACCTGCCGAAGGAGGATCTCAACCACTTGCTCGACCTGGTAGCTGTAAGTATTGCAAGTGATATCGTACCCATTATCGGGGAAAACCGCGTGCTTGCATTCTATGGCCTTAAGCAACTTAATGAAAATCCCGGTAAGGGATTAAATGCCATTATAAAAGTTTCTGGCTTAAAAGACAAATACCTGGGCATCGATGACATTGTATTTAAGATAGGCCCAAGGATAAATGCCGCCGGAAGAATAAAAAGTGGCAAAAGCAGCGTGGAATTGCTTATTGTGGGTGATGAAGAAGAGGCAATAGCCATGAGCAACCAAATTGATGAATATAATACCACACGGCGGAATATTGATGGCGCCATTACCCAGGAAGCATTAAACTTTATTGAAAGCCTGCCCGATTTTAAAACACGTAAATCAACGGTGCTTTTTAATGGCAGCTGGCACAAAGGTGTTATTGGCATTGTTGCCTCCCGGCTTATTGAAACCTATTACCGCCCCACCATTATATTAACTGAATCAAACGGGTTTATTACAGGTTCTGCGCGATCAGTAGTGGGCTTTGACCTTTACCAGGCCATTGATTCCTGCAGTGATCTGCTGGAAAACTTTGGTGGCCATATGTATGCGGCCGGATTAACCTTGCGTGAAGAAAATCTAAAAGCCTTTCAAAACCGGTTCGAAAAAGTGGTGAATGAAACCATTAGCCCTGAAATGCTGATACCCGTGGTGGAGATAGATACGGAGCTAAGATTGAGCGATATAACACCTAAATTCTATCGTATTCTAAAGCAGTTTGAGCCTTTTGGACCGGGTAATATGGCACCTGTTTTCCTTACAGAAAATGTTTCAGACAATGGCTCCGGAAGCCTCGTGGGAAGTACGCGCGACCACTTGCGCCTGAATATTGTGCATGAAGATGATCCTTACCGGGTTTTTCCCGGAATAGGGTTTAACCTGGCGCATCATTACAAAAAAATATGCCAGGGAATAGGATTTGACATGTGTTATACCATTGATGAAAATGCATTCCGTGGAAAGGTTTCTTTACAATTAAAGATTAAGGATATAAAAACTGACGACCCACCCGGATAACAAAGGATTGAAAATAAAAAAACCCGGCCAAACCAAACCGGGTTATTTTATGATGTAGAAGAATACTAATCATCTTCCTCTTGTTCTTCATAAGCTTTGAGCAATTGCTCCTGTATATCGCCCGGAACTGGTGCGTACTCATCAAATTTCATGGTATACATGGCCCGCCCACCGGTGAGTGAACTCAGCGAAGTTGAATATTTATTCATTTCGGCCAGGGGCACTTTAGCTGTAATTTTTTCAAAGCCTTTTTCACTTGTCATGCCCTGAACAATAGCACGTCGGCCTTGCAGATCGCTCATTACATCGCCCATACGGTCTGAAGGTACCCAAACCTCAACCAGGTAAACCGGCTCAAGAATTTTGGGCCCGGCATTTTTGAACGCCTGGCTAAAGGCATTTCTACCTGCCAGTTTAAAAGAAATTTCGTTTGAATCAACCGGGTGCATCTTACCATCATATACAGATATGCGAATATCGCGTGCATACGAACCGGTAAGAGGGCCTTGCTCCATTTTTTCCATTACTCCTTTTATTATGGCAGGCATAAAGCGGGCATCTATGGAACCTCCAACAATACAATTATAATAAATAAGTTTACCACCCCAGGGTAGTTTGTGTTCTTCCTTATCTCTTACAGATATCTTCAATTCTTTGCCATTTACTTTATACATGGTGGGATCAGGCAGGTCGTCCGTGTAGGGTTCAATGACCATATGCACTTCACCAAACTGTCCGGCACCGCCGGATTGTTTTTTGTGTCTGTAATCGGCCTGGGCCACTTTTGTAATCGTTTCCCGGTAAGGGATTCTTGGTGCAATAAATTCAGTCTCTATTTTGAATATGTTATCCAGGTGCCATTTGAGAATGTTCAGGTGGTATTCACCCTGTCCGGATACAATGATTTGTTTAAGTTCTTTGGAGTATTCTACCTGAATGGTTGGGTGTTCCTCATGGAAACGGTTCAGCGCGTCGCCAAGTTTTTCATCGTCCCCTTCATTTATGGATTTAATGGCTGTCCGAAATTTTGGCTCAGGGTATTTAATATCTTCAAAACTGATGCTATAGGAAGGATCAGAAAGTGTTTGGTTAGCCTTTGTTGCTTTTAATTTCACGGTAGCGCCTACATCACCAGCTACCAGGCTGGGCACTTTTTGACGGTTTTTACCAGCTGTAACATATAACTGGGATAGCCTTTCCTTGTTTTGGGTGGTATTGTTCAGCAAATCATTTCCTTCTTTTACCTCCCCGGAAACTACTTTAAAGAAATTAATTTCTCCAATATGCGATTCCAGGGTAACTTTAAAAACAAATAAGGCAGTTTTTCCTGATTTATCAATGGCTACTTCCTCCCCTTCTTTGGTAAGTGCAGGAGGCATTTCATTTGGGGAAGGAGCCACATTGGTAATAAACTGCATTACACGGTCAACACCCATGTTTTTCTTTGCAGATACACAGAAAAGCGGATGGATACCCTGCTGGATTAAACCCGCAGTAATTCCTTTGCGCATTTCATCTTCATCGAGGCTTTCCTTTTCAAAAAACAATTCCATCAATCCTTCATCGTTCTCCGCAGCTTTTTCTACAAGTTCATTGTGCAGCTCCTCTGCTCTTTCTCTGTGCTCATCAGGAATATCAGTTATTTCTGCGTTTCCACCATCAGCAGGATACTTGAACATCTTCATCAGCAAAACATCAATAATTGCGTTAAAAGAAGGTCCTTCTTCAACAGGAAATTGAATAACCGCAGTTTTTCCGCCAAAACGTTCTTTTATAGTTTCAACAGCTTTTTCAAAATTTGATTTGTCATGGTCAAGGTGATTGACAATGAACATCATGGGTTTCTTGTGTTCGCCAACGTACCTGCTTTGTATTTCTGTTCCAACTTCAACACCATTTTGCGAATTAATTACCATTACCCCCAAATCAGCCACATACATTGAATTCACAATTCCACCTACAAAATCATCAGCGCCGGGATTATCAACGATATTTATTTTTTTATCATTTGCGAGTGTATAAAGTACAGTTGAAAATACGGAACTACCATTTTCGTGTTCAATCTGATTGTAGTCAGAAACCGTGTTTTTTTGATCTACCGATCCTCTCCGGTCAATAATTCCTCCCTGATAAAGCATTGCTTCTGCCAGTGTGGTCTTCCCTGATCCCGCGTTCCCCAGAAGCGTTATGTTCTTAATTTCGTTGGTTTGAAAGGTTTTCATATTAGTTGTAGTTGTTTAATATTAATAATAATCACATATCTCTCATTCGCAATACTATTTGTTTATCCACCGGAGAATAATCAACGAAATTCGCTCTCCGGGTAATACACTCAATAAAAACAATTGGAGACACCAGTTTTTGCTTCGCATCATTGTCATCTCCCCCCTGAAATCATGGTAAAAAACGTCAAAATTTGACTGTTTTTTCAGGTGACATACAAAAATAGTATTTTTTTAAAAAGAATCAAGTGGTAAGGGAAGAACATGGGAAACTTTAAGGACTGGCTTTAATGGTTTCATTTTCTTCTGAGGCATCAGACATAAAAATTTGAAGCTGCCGGCTGATGAACGCTTTTGATTTTAATAATAGTAGCCATAGTCAGTAATATTATGGATAAAACAAACGCGAAGTAATGTGAGATGTTTAAACGTCGATGTTTGAATACCTCCCCAATTAATACGAAAAATGTAACGGCTATTTTAATGCCTGGGGCTTTATCTCCTCCATGATAATTTGACCATTAAAATACTTTACCACATCATTCATATAAAATTTTAACCGGCTGTATTCATTTGGTTCATAAACTGATTTTTTAAATTTATAATGGCCTTTTATTTCTATAGCAGTTCCGATTATCGAATACTCCAAAAAAACAGCAGCCATTTCATTATTCATTTCGTATTTTTCAGGAAGTTCTGTGGGTTTACCATCGGGGATACTTATCCTGATTAACACAAAGATACAGGCTGAACTATCCTCAGCGTGTGAAATAAAACTTTGGAAAACATTTATAAATTTGCATTTAAAATTTTCTGGAACAGGGAGATAAATTATCTTTCGTGAGAATTCTTTAATATTTTTATCAAATGTTTTGGCAAAATATCATTAATTGTGTACTTTTGCCATCCGTTTTGAATTAAAGGTGCATACCTGGCATGTCAGTAGTGCACATTATTAAAATTGAATTTTTTAAACTTCTATACGAATGAAAAAAGATATTCACCCAACAAATTACAGGCTTGTCGCTTTTAAAGACATGTCCAATGATCATGTGTTCATTACCCGTTCCACGGTTGCTACAAAGGAAAAAATTAAAATGGACGATGGCAATGAATATCCACTCATCAAACTTGAAATTTCCAGTAAATCGCATCCATTTTACACTGGTAAAATGAAATTGGTTGATACCGCAGGACGTGTTGATAAATTCCGTAACAGGTACAAAAATCATCTCGACAAGAAGAAATAAACCGATATATAACAAAGGAAAACTTTGCGAAACTCCGGGGTTTAATTAATTTTAATCCCGGAGTTTTTTTATGCCTTTTATATTGCTTTATTAAAATACTTTCATTTCAAATTTAAATCATATCCCGATGAATTATATCTTATTTGACGATGAAAAAAGAAACAACCTGCTCCCTTTTACATTTACCAGACCTGCCTGCGATATCCGCATCGGAATTCTGACCATCAGGGAAAAATGGGCGTTTTTATTAAAAACAACCGTTTCAACCCATACCGGGACTTACCTGTCTATAAAATACCCGGAACAAAAAGAAAAAATCAATACCTATGTTAATGGCAGACTGCTGCCTTCAGAAAAAACACTTAATGCCATTGAAAACCTGCAGGAAAATGAAGCGCTTTTTTCTTCTGACAATGATTTGCTGGCTCTCCGTTCTTCAGAGCTTATTTTACCCCTGAACCTAAATGGATTGTCCAGAAAAGAAACGGATACCAATATCAAACTAATTGAATGGCCATGGGATATTTTTCAATATAACGGTGAAGCTATTCGTTCAGATTTTGCAATGATTACAAAGGGCCGTGCTTCTGAGGCTCTTGATACAAGCAATAACCTGGCAGGAAAAGAAAATATATTTGCCGAACCAGGAGCAAAAGCCCGTTTTGTTACCATCAATGCCGAAGAGGGTCCGGTTTACCTGGGCAAAGATTCCGAACTAATGGAAGGGACCATTATACGTGGCCCTTTTTCCCTGGGAGAACATTCTGCTACCAAACTTGGCGCTAAGATATATGGGCCTACCACGATAGGCCCGCATTCCAAGGTGGGGGGAGAGCTCAATAACAGTGTAATTTTTGGGTACAGCAACAAAGCCCACGATGGCTTTTTAGGTAATTCAGTACTTGGAGAATGGTGTAACATTGGTGCAGATTCGAATAACTCAAACCTGAAAAATAATTATGCCCCGGTAAAAGTATGGAATTACCCTAACGAAAGTTTTGTTTCAACAGGGCTTCAGTTTTGCGGCTTGTTAATGGCAGACCATACCAAGTGTGGCATTAACACCATGTTTAATACCGGCACTGTTACGGGTGTGAGCGCCAATATTTTTGGTGCGGGTTTTCCCAGGAATTTCATCCCTTCTTTTTCATGGGGAGGCGCATCAAAACTTACCACTTACGGCCTTAACAAAGCCCTTGAAGTGGCTGAACTGGTGATGAGCCGACGACATTTACCCCTCAGCCAGCCAGACATTGACATTTTAACCCATATATTTCATGCAACAGAAAAATACAGGCAATTTTTAAAATAGATGTGGATTTTTTAATTCCCAATTACTTATTATAGAGCCAGGGTTTGAATGGAAAAGGTAGAAATTCCTTCACCTTGAAGATAAACATTCTGGCATAGGTGTTGCTATATAGTGGTAGCAAGAAAATTCAGTTGTTAATAAGAAAACTACAAATTCGAGGCTTTCGAAGGCATAAAAAGCGCAGTTTACTAGCGTAAATGAGCATTTTCATGGCAAGCGTAACGAAAAGTTGGGGTTTTCTTGCAACAATTATATAAGTATCCGGCCAAAAAATCAATGGCTTTATGACATAATGTCTCAAAGAAACAGGAATTATAAATTACCTATGACAAAATTGAAGCAGACAAAACAATCAGAATATTTTTTTGGAAATCAAATGGAAGATGAAGGGGAATTTATCCCTTTGATCTCTGATGATGAAGAAGAAGCAATCGGGAATGTGGAAGTGCCTGAATTTATACCTGTGTTACCTCTTAGAAATACAGTGCTTTTCCCAGGAGTAGTGATACCTATAACAGTAGGCAGGTCTAAATCTATAAAACTGGTTAAAGACGTTTACAAAAAGGATAAGCTAATTGGAACTCTGGCGCAAAAAGATCCCAATTCGGACGATCCGGAATTTGATGAATTATACCAGGTAGGTACCATTGCCCAGATTGTAAAGATACTCGAAATGCCTGATGGTACCACTTCCGTAATCATCCAGGGCAAAAAACGCTTTAAAGCACGCAAAGTGGTGCAGTCCGATCCATATTTTACTGCCGAGGTAGATATTCTGGAGGATATAAAACCCCAGCGGAAAAACAAGCAGTTTGCAGCCATAGTGAGCTCATTAAAAGATTTATCACTCAAAATAATCCAGCTTTCATCAAACATCCCACCGGAAGCTTCTTTTGCAGTAAAAAATATTGAAAGCTCTTCCTTCCTAATTAATTTCATTAGCTCTAACAGCAATGTTAAAATTGAAAATAAGCAAAAACTGCTTGAAACAAACGACCTGAAAAAACGTGGGCTTTTACTTCTTGAATTTATGTCGAAGGAAGTACAGGAGCTGGAGCTGAAAAATGATATTCAGTTAAAAGTAAAAACTGATCTGGATCAGCAGCAACGTGAATATCTGCTGCACCAGCAAATGAAGACCATCCAGAACGAATTGGGAGGAAATCCCATTGACAAAGAAATACAGGAATTAAAAAAACGAGCCAAATCTAAAAAATGGAACGAAGAGGTAAACAAAGTTTTTAACCGGGAAGTTGATAAGTTGCACCGGTTAAACCCTGCCGCTGGCGAATATTCCGTTCAACTGAATTATCTGCAGGTACTGCTTGATTTACCCTGGAATGAATTTACCAAGGATAAGTTCAATCTTAAACGCGCAGAAAATGTGCTAAACAAAGACCATTACGGGCTTGAAAAAATTAAAGATCGCATTCTGGAGCATTTGGCTGTACTGAAGCTTAAAGGGGATTTGAAGTCGCCCATCCTTTGCCTGGTAGGCCCTCCGGGCGTTGGTAAAACCTCACTCGGTAAATCAATAGCCAAAGCACTGGGCAGAAAATACGTGCGCATGTCGCTGGGTGGACTACATGATGAAGCAGAAATTCGTGGCCACCGCAAAACCTATATTGGGGCAATGCCGGGCAGAATAATGCAAAACCTTAAAAAAGTAAAATCTTCAAACCCGGTTTTTATACTCGATGAAATTGATAAAGTAGGCAACGATTTCCGTGGCGACCCGTCTTCGGCCCTGCTGGAAGTGCTCGATCCTGAGCAAAACAGCACTTTTTACGACAACTACCTTGAGCTGGAGTACGACCTTTCAAAGGTGATGTTTATCGCTACAGCCAACACCATGAATACCATTAATCCTGCCCTGCGCGACCGCATGGAAATCATCAACATTTCCGGTTATATTGTGGAGGAGAAAGTAGAAATTGCCCGCCGCCACCTGATACCTAAACAACTTGATGCCCATGGCGTGAAAAAAGGAACATCTGCATTTTCACCCAGCGCAATAGAATTTGTTACAGACAATTACACCCGTGAATCAGGAGTAAGAGAACTTGATAAACGCCTGGCAAAAGTTTGCAGAAATCTTGCAAAGCGTATTGCCTACGATGAAAAAGTGCCTTCAAAAATTGATGCAGAACTTATCACTGAAATTCTTGGTCCACCAAAATACATCAAAGATGTTTACCAGGGAAATGAACAGGCCGGGGTGGTTACCGGCCTTGCATGGACAGCCGCAGGAGGTGAAATTTTATACATTGAAACAAGCCTTAGCAAAGGAAAAGGAAAGCTTACCTTAACAGGTAACCTGGGCGATGTAATGAAGGAATCAGCAGTTATTGCACTCGAATTTCTAAAAGCCCATGCTGATATGCTGAACCTTGAGCCTGAAGTATTTGACAATTGGAATGTGCACGTGCATGTTCCGGAGGGAGCAATTCCTAAAGACGGACCTTCGGCAGGCATTACCATGTTTACTTCGCTTGCTTCAGCATTTTCTCAACGCAAAGTAAAAAAGGACATTGCAATGACAGGGGAAATCACCCTTAGAGGTAAAGTGCTTCCTGTTGGTGGTGTTAAGGAAAAAATACTGGCTGCCAAAAGGGCACACATAAAAGAAATAATTCTTTCAAAAGAAAATCAGAAAGATATTGCTGAAATAAAGGATATTTACCTGAAAGGATTAAAATTCACCTACGTGGATACCATGGACGAATTGCTTGCCAAGGTGCTGCTGAAAGAGAAAGTAAAGAAGCCTGTATTGATAGGTTGAAAAAACTATGATATACAAAAACCCCGACCATTCCCGGACGGGGTTTTTTATGTTGTTTTTGCCTCGTAATTTAGGTGCTAATGAAATAGTTTATCCTTCAGATGCAAAGGAATGAAGGATTTCACATCATATCATTCGGATATTCTGCCGCCTTTAATTTGATTGTATTTCATATCCGGCAACTTCATAACCTTTGCTTTCAATTGCTTGTGATATTTGATCTATCGATGTCTGCGATTTATCAAAAGTAACCACTGCAGTAGAATCAGTATGCGATGCAGTAACATCAGACACTCCTCCGAGTTCGGCAACTGATTTCTTCACCGTGTTTTCACAACCTGTGCAAGTCATTCCATTCACATTAAACTGAATGCTTAGCAATTCTTCATTGGCAACGTCCATTGAATTTTCAGTAGTTGTTTCCTCTGCAGCTTCAGTATTTTCACCGCTGGTTCCACAAGCTACCATTAACATTCCGGCAAGTAAAATAAAAAGTAAATTTTTCATAATGTATTTGTATTTGATTAATAATCTAAAGTTAAAATCCGGCCATCGGTAAAGTTAAAGAATTTTTCTTTCTCCGCGATAATAACTCCTTCCATAAGATCAGCTTCGCCCTTTCCTATCGCTTTCAGGCACATGGGGCAAGCCATAATCTCAATGCCTTTATCCATCAACGATTTTAATGAGGTATGGGCAGATTGAAATGGATCATACGTAATGTCCTCTGAATCATTTAAAAGAAGATTTACGCCCTTTAGATCGAAGAACAGAATTACATCTTTGTCCTCAGCCATTTTGTTGGCCAAAAAAAGAGGCATTACTACATCGTGGGGATTATCATATCCCTTACTAATGTGAATAAATGAACCATCAGTTGGTTTTTCCGCAACAACTGTATCGGCAGAAGCAGCAGCAGTTTCATTCTCTACAGGCTGACATGCAAACACAGCAATTACAAGTACCACAATTGAAAATCTCAGCATTACTTTTTTCATAAAAATTACATTTTTAATTAAACATAATTTAAATTTAAATATTGGCTCAACCAAAACCAAATAATTTCTGCTATTTAGATTGCAAAAATTTCTAAGCCCTGCTTTACGGCTAAATATTTCCGTCAAAAGCCGGACAAGTTTTTGAGGTATTGAGAAACTGTCTCAAACTTTTTGCGGATAAATAAACGTTAATTTAATGCACGAATTTTTAGTTGGCTAAACATATGAGTGTTCTCTGATAATTGTAAACTTTGTTGAGATAAATATTAATTTTTCAACTCCTGATGAAGTAAACACAAATTGAGCCCCATATTATCGTTTGATTCCGCTAATGTATTCTTGTGTTTAAAAGCATTTTGCGAGAATAATTATATCTTTGCAAAAAATTTAAACCCAATCCTTTTTCATGGAAGAATATAGTGAACAAGAGCGAATGAGACGCGACAGCCTTAAAGAGTTGCGTGCCCTGAACATAGACCCTTATCCGGCTGATAAATTTCCGGTAAGTACCACCACTAAAGAAATACACGATAATTTCGACGAAGAAAAAAATAATTTTCAGGATATCACCATTGCAGGGCGTATTATGACGCGTCGTATTATGGGCAGCGCTTCGTTTGCGGATATACAGGATAGCGCAGGACGAATTCAACTGTACTTTAAACGTGATGATATATGTCCGGACGAGGACAAAACCATGTATAACCGCGTGTTTAAAAAACTTCTGGACATTGGCGATCTAATTGGCGTATCCGGGTACGTGTTTAAAACCCAGATGGGTGAAATATCTATATATGTGAAAAGCTTTACCCTGCTCAGTAAAGCCCTCCGGCCATTGCCCATTGTTAAAGAAAAAGATGGTAAAACCTATGATGCTTTCAGCGATGCCGAACAAAGGTACCGCCAAAGATACCTCGACCTGGTAGTTAATCCGAAGGTGAAGGAAACATTTGTTAAACGTACTGCCCTGGTAAATTCTTTTAGAGAATACCTGAACACCAAAGGATATTTAGAAGTAGAAACGCCGATTTTGCAACCCCTTTATGGTGGCGCTGCAGCCCGGCCATTTAAAACACACCACAACACCTTAAACCAAACCCTGTACCTGCGGATAGCAAATGAGCTTTACCTGAAGCGCCTGATTGTTGGTGGATTTGATGGGGTATATGAATTCTCAAAAGACTTCCGTAACGAAGGAATGTCTCGGTTTCATAATCCGGAATTTACACAAATTGAGCTATATGTAGCATACAAAGATTACCTGTGGATGATGGACCTGGTAGAAGAAATGATTGAAAAGGCTGCCTTGGATATGCATGGAACCACTGTGATAAAGGTGGGTGAAAATGATATTGACTTTAAAAGACCGTGGAAACGCTACACCATGTTTGAGGCTATCGAAGAATACACAGGTATTGATATTTCTGCGATGGAAGAGGATGCATTGCGCGATACGGCCAAAAAGCTTCAGATATCAGTTGATGGAACCATGGGAAAAGGAAAATTAATTGATGAAATTTTTGGTGAAAAATGCGAGCCACTTCTTATTCAGCCTACATTTATTACGGATTACCCCATTGAAATGTCACCCCTGGCAAAGAAGCACCGCAGCAAACCAGGATTGGTTGAACGTTTTGAAGCTATCTGCAACGGCAAAGAATTGTGCAATGCCTTTTCTGAGCTGAATGATCCTATTGACCAGCGTGAAAGATTTGAAGCACAGCTGCAGCTTGAAAAACGCGGCGATACGGAAGCCATGGTACTCGATGAGGATTTTATCCGCTCACTGGAATTTGGTATGCCTCCCACTGCTGGTCTGGGAATTGGGATTGACAGGCTGGCCATGATAATGACAAATTCACCTTCTATTCAGGACGTTCTTTTCTTTCCGCAAATGCGCCCTGAAAAGAAAACAGAGAAAGACCCGGCTGAAAAATATACCGCAGAAGGTGTGCCGCTGGAATGGATCCCGGTTCTCCAGAAACTCGGATACATCACCGTTGAAAAACTGAAATCGGTAAAACCCGGAAAACTATTTAACGAGGTTTGCGGATATAATAAGAAACATAAACTTGGATTAAAAAATCCGGCAAATACCGACGTAGAATCCTGGGTATCCTAGTGTCTGATTGGTTTAATCTCGTTCATAAATATTCCTTACATGCAAAAACTTTCCCTTGAAAAGGACAAAATTAAGGTACTCCTGCTTGAGGGCGTACATGAGAATGCTGTTAATTACATGAACAGTATGGGGTATACCAACCTTGATTATGAGAAAACTGCTTTTGATGAAGACAAACTGATTAAGCACATTAAAAATTTTCATGTGGTAGGTATCCGCTCAAGAACCCAGCTTACGGATAAAGTGTTGGCTGCGGCAAACAAGCTAATTGCAGTTGGCTGTTTCAGTATTGGAACCAACCAGGTAGATTTAAAAGAGGCTAAGATGCGGGGAATTCCGGTTTTTAATGCCCCCTTCTCAAACACCCGCTCTGTGGCGGAACTGGTAATTGCAGAATGTATTATGCTTTTGCGGGGGATACCCGAGAAAAATTCTAAAGCCCATGAAGGGAAGTGGCTTAAAACTGCTTCTAAAAGTTATGAGATACGTGGAAAAACGCTTGGTATTGTAGGTTATGGGCATATCGGATCACAAGTTTCTGTTTTGGCTGAAGCCATGGGCATGCATGTGATTTATTATGATATTGCCAAAAAACTCAGTATGGGTAATGCCACTGCATGCAGCAGCATGGCGGAAGTATTACAAAAATCAGACATTGTAACCCTTCACATTCCCTCTAGTGAACAGACGCTTAACCTTATAAAGGATAAGGAATTAAAATTGATGAAAAAAGGAGCCTGTCTCATCAATGCATCCCGTGGTGAAGTAGTAGATTACGACGCACTTGCCCAGGCCATAAAAGATGAACACCTGGCTGGCGCTGCCATTGATGTTTTTAAAGAAGAACCTGCTTCAGGCAATGAAATTTTTGAGCATCCGCTGCAGCGATATTCCAATGTAATTTTAACCCCGCATATTGGTGGAAGCACACTGGAAGCACAGGCCAATATTGGAACTGAAGTTTCTGAAAAACTTGTAAAATACAGCGATACAGGAAGCACCGAAGGAGCCGTGAATTTCGTTGAAGTAATGCTGCAGCCGAATGATACCAAGCAGCGTTTTTTGCACATACACCGCAATTTACCAGGTGTTTTGCGTGAGGTAAACTATGTTTTTACTTCAAAAGGGATAAACATCGCTTCCGAATATTTGCAAACCGATACAGATGTGGGTTATGTCATTATTGATACTGACAGTAACCTGGACCGGAGCATTTTACAGGAA
This sequence comes from Bacteroidales bacterium, assembly GCA_041641575.1. Lineage (GTDB taxonomy): Bacteria > Bacteroidota > Bacteroidia > Bacteroidales > JBEPYD01 > JBEPYD01. The sequence goes on along the minus strand of JBEPYD010000009.1, from coordinate 11,789 downwards.
TTAAAGAAAATTCCGAATACTATTAAAGCACGGCTGCTTTATTAATGAACTGGAATTTATGAAAGGTTTTCTTTACTTTTGCCATTAATAATGTTGAACAGAAACAAATACCTGTGAGAAATACAAAAAGGGTTGCCGTAATAGGGAATGGTAGCTGGGGCACTGCATTGGTAAAGCTTATATTGCCTAATACTGAAAAACTGAACTGGTATGTTCGTAATGAGGATGATATTACCTTTATTCAAAAATACCGCCACAACCCCAAATATCTCAGCAGTGTTGAATTATCCATAGAAAAACTGGTTATTTCAAATGACATCAATAAGATTGCACAAGAATCTGATATCTTGATTTTCGCGATACCAAGTGCCTTTTTAAAAGAGGCCATGAAACCCCTGACTGTAGATATCCGGAAAAAATACATTGTTTCGGCCATTAAAGGAATTATTCCCGGAGAAAATTTAACCATTGCAGAGTTTTTTAAAGAATATTACAGCGTGCCTTTTAATCTCAGCGGTGTAATCTCGGGCCCATGCCATGCAGAGGAAGTTGCGCTGGAGCGGTTATCATATCTCACCATTGCTTCTAAAAGCATACGGCAGGCCAATGCCATTGCTGAATTGCTCAGTGCCCATTTTATCAAAACCATTACAAGCAAAGACATTTACGGAACAGAGTATGCTGCTGTTCTCAAAAACATTTATGCCATAGCCGCAGGTATTTGTCATGGATTAGGATATGGTGATAATTTTCAGGCAGTACTCGTATCCAATTCCATCCAGGAGATTAAACGTTTTCTCGATAAAACCTATAAAAACAAGAGGAAAATAAACAGTTCTGCCTACCTAGGCGATCTTTTGGTAACAGCATATTCGCAATTCAGCCGAAATCGTACATTTGGGAATATGATTGGTAAAGGATACACGGTTCGCTCTGCCCAACTTGAAATGAGTATGGTAGCTGAAGGTTACTATTCGGTTAGTTGCCTGCACGAAATAAATAAAAAACATAATGTAAAAATGCCCATTGCCAATGCGGTGTACAATATCCTTTACGAGAAGATTTCACCAGCCATAGAAATAAAGATTCTGACTGAAAACTTAAACTAAAGGCCTTAAAAGTGCTATTTTTGCAACTCAAAAAGAATAAATAATCATAAAACATATGGAAAATATTAAACTTAGCATAGACAATGTCTTCAATTTTGTATCACGTGATACCATTTACAGTTACGAATCTGAAATAAATGAGCACCTGAATACCATTCATGACAAAACCGGACAGGGAAGTGATTTTTTAGGCTGGTTGCACCTGCCTTCATCAATTGAGGATAGCCACATTGAAGATATTGAGAAAACTGCTGCAAAATTGCAGGGTAAAGTAGAGGTTATGGTAGTGGTAGGAATTGGAGGTTCTTATCTTGGCAGTAAGGCTGTATCGGAAGCCTTATCAAACAGTTTCTATGCCATGGCACCGAACAATGATGCACCTATGCTCATTTTTGCCGGCCAAAACATTGGAGAAGACTACCATTCTGAATTGCTGGACATATTGGATAAAAAAAGCTATGGAATTATTGTAATTTCCAAATCAGGTACAACCACAGAACCTGCAATTGCCTTCCGTATACTCAGAAACCATTTGGTTGATAAAGTTGGTGCAGAAAAAGCAAAAGATTTAATTATCGCCATTACTGATGAGTCAAGAGGAGCGCTTCGGAAGCTTGCTGATGATGAAGGCTTCAAATCATATATAATCCCTGATGATGTTGGCGGACGTTATTCTGTTCTCACCCCCGTGGGCCTTATGCCACTTGCCGCCGGAGGATTTGATATTCGCGAATTCATACAGGGAGCCCGCGATATGGAAAAACTTACAGACCGCAGCATACCTTTTGGTGAGAACCCTTCCGCTTTATATGCTGCTACAAGAAATGCACTTTACAGAGAAGGTAAAGCAACTGAAATACTGGCCAATTACAATCCTAAATTAAATTTCCTCGCAGAATGGTGGAAGCAACTATATGGCGAAAGCGAAGGAAAGGAAAACAAAGGTATTTTCCCTGCCAGCGTAAATTTTACTGCTGATTTACATTCTATGGGACAGTATATTCAGGAAGGAGAACGCAACCTGTTTGAAATTGTACTTTCCGTGAAATCAACAGACAGGGAACTTATTATACCCGAAGATAAAGACAATCTTGACGGCCTTAATTTCCTTGCCGGTAAGAAAATTGATTATGTGAATAAAATGGCAGAACTGGGAACAATGCTTGCCCATGTTGACGGTGGTGTGCCAAACATACAAATTGAGATTCCAAAACTGAATGCTTATTACCTGGGGCAATTGATGTACTTTTTTGAAAAGGCATGCGCCATTAGCGGTTATACACTGGGTATTAATCCCTTTAACCAGCCCGGAGTGGAAGCCTATAAGAAGAACATGTTTGCTTTGTTGGAGAAACCCGGTTTTGAAGAGGAAACCAAAAAAATTAAATCCCGCCTGGATAAATAGCAGGAGATAAAGTTTAATCAGTATATAACCCAAGGGCTGTCTGTAATTACGGACAGCCTTTTTTTAATATCTCAGAGATACAAAAGTCTTGATTTTCGCAATGCTATTGTTAAATTTTACAACACAAATGTGCTGTTATTCATTTCGCTTCCCGTATTTTCTTTTTTTATAGATAAAAGAACCCAACCATTGACCCATAAAAAATGATCCGATCAATATGGGATATGTATGAAAAGCAAACCCAATATCAGTATAAATACGGATCAATACTACAAGGGGAATGGGCGTATGAATAGCCATCCACCAGTAAAAAGAAAATTTACGTTCGTATGCGCGCCAGTACCCAAACGGTATATTTAAAACAAATACAACTACTGCTACAATTAAAAGAGTCATGAAAAATATTAAAGCATAAAAACGCGCAAGATAGCTAAACTATTGCAGGTATTTTGACAGTAGTTCTATTAATTTTTTCTTTTCAATGGGTTTTGACATATAGTCAGAGCACCCGGCCTCCAGGCTTTTCTTTTTATCACTTTGCATGGTAAATGCAGTTTGTGCAATAATGGGTACATCCGGATTATTTGCTTTTATAATTTTAGTAGCTTCCAGCCCGCTTATGCCAGGCAACTGGATATCCATTAGTATAAGGTCCGGTACCCTGCCCTCTTTCACCTGGTTTATGGCAATTATGGGATTATTCAGAATGGTAAGCGCAACTTTGGTAGATTCAAGCTGGGTTTTTATCAGGCTGGCACTTACGTTATCATCCTCCACCATCATAATATGATATTGAGACCAGTCAATAACAGCTTCTTCCTTTTGCTGTGTGGGTATTTGTCCTTCACCACCAAAGAAAGGTAGATTTATAATAAATTCAGAACCTTCACCATAAGTAGATTCTACATTTATATCACCCCCGAGTTTATGAATAAAGCCGCTTGCAATAGAAAGCCCCAGACCATTACCCGGAAAATTGATTCCTTTTGCATTGGGAAGCCTTTTAAATTTATTGAAAATTTTCTCAATATTTAGCTTATCCATTCCAATGCCGGTATCTTTTACATAAATGCAAATTTTCTTTTCCCCGCATAAAGTGAAACCAATATGCACTTCTCCTTCGGGCGTAAATTTAACGGCATTATCAGCGATATGCATTAATGCCTGCCTGAGTAATGAATGATCAGTGGATAAAGAAAAGTCTTCCTTACCATCATCGAATATTACCTTTATGTTTGTTCTGTTATATTTATCCAGTTTCTGCTGGGTAGCCACCAGCACATCATGAAGAATTTTATTTAATTTTTGAGAGGAAAAATGAGGATTTACATTTCCGGTATCAATTTTTGAGATATCAAGTATGTCATTAACAGACTGAATCATATTTTCAGTGCTGTCCATTATTTTTTTGGAGATGACAGCACGTTGTTCAGGAGACATCAGTTCATCTGTAATAGCTTCAGCATATCCCATAACAGTGCTTGCCGGGCTGCTAATTTTCTCATGCATGCTACTTAAGTAGAAAGACTTCAGACGTCCGGCTTCTTCGGCACTTAATTTAGCATTTCTCAGGGAATCTTCATATTTTTTTCGGAAACTGATATCAGACAATGTTCCCATGGCACGGGTGGGCATACCATCATCAGACCATTGGATAACCTTACCCCTGTCGAGCACCCATATATACTTTTCGTGTCCTTTTTTAATTCTGTATTCACTTTCAAACATTTGCATTTCACCTGACAAATGCTTCTTAATCCGTGTTTGCACATGTATACGGTCTTCAGGATGAATACGGGCTAATTTTCCCTCTAAGGCTACCTCCTTATCAGGGATAGACAGTAATTTATGAATGCTATCATCAAACTTTACCGTATCCTTATTTATGTCCCAGTCCCATATAACGTCGCCAATCACTTCCAGAGCCTTTTCGGCGTCTCGGTCTTTTACATTTTCCGTAGAACCCTGCGGCCGCTTTTTAATGAGTAATGAAATGGCTTTTAAAAGGTCTTTTTCCCTGTTTATTAGAATGATATTGTCCTGCCGCTTATTAATGGCCTGTAATTCCTTTTCATTTAAAGGCTTTTCATGGTATACCATTAAAGGAATAAGTGGTTTTACTACGCTGGAAGTGGTTATAAAATCATCCAATACCCCATCTTTAGCAGGATATGAGATTAATAGATTTATTGACTGTGTATTTAGAACCTGCTCTAGACTTCCGTTTTGAGCGGTAATGATTTTGATTTCCTGATTAAAGCCTGCAGAAAACAATTTTTGCAGCTTTTCCTGTTTTTCCTCTTCAAAACCATAAAGTAATACTGTAAAATCATTGTGCATTGGCAAACATTTTTATTGCTCCGACAAGAAAAAATTGCGTAATTAAAGCATTTATATAACTTCTAAAATTATAAAATTATTTCTGAAACATCCTTAAAGACAAATAATAGATATTATTGATTGACAAACAACTGAAGAATGTAGATGTTTAATTGTTATGGAGCGACTAAGCAGGTAAAAAAAACCTCCTGCTTTTACAAGAGGAGGCTTTTGGGAAGGAATTGATTTTTTCTTGCAACCAATAATTATTTTATACGAAAGTAGTTTATCACCTCATTCAACTCTTCTGCTTCCGCAGATAGCTGTTGCGCACTACTTGAAAGTTCTTCAGATGCAGCAGCATTTCTCTGCACTATATCATTTAATTGCGCCAGTGCACTTTCAAACTGATCAGTAGATGAATTTTGTTCAATACTTGATGCAGTAATTTCCTGAACGAGCTTTGAAGTCTTTTCAATTTCCGGCAATAATGAATTTAACAATGTATCTGAATCGCTGGTAACATTTACGGTTGTATCGGCAAGACCTACAATTTCATCCGCAGCTACCTTGCTGCGTTCAGCTAATTTTCTTACTTCAGCCGCCACTACAGCAAATCCTTTGCCATGTTCACCGGCACGGGCTGCTTCAACAGCTGCATTAAGCGCCAGTAAATTAGTTTGAAAAGCGATTTCGTTTACAATGTGTATTTTATCCGCAATGGAGCGCATAGAAGTGATGCTTTTTGATGAGGATTTACCTACTTTAACGACACCTTCGGCTGCTTTTTTTGCAATGGCTTCTGTTTCACGTGCATTATCAGCATTTAGTTTTATTCCGCTGCTAATCATTTCCATTGAAGATGCCACTTCTTCCGCAGAAGAAGCCTGGGTATTGGCACCATTTGACAGCTCCTGTGAGGAAGTACTCAACTGTTCGCTTGCAGATGCGATATTGCCTGCACTGCCAATTACTTTTTGAACTATCCCTTTAAGTTTAAACGTCATGTCATTTAATGCCTCGGCAAGTTGACCAACCTCATCCTTCTGATCAATAGCAAGAGAAGCGGTAAGATTTCCTGAAGCAATTGTTTTTGAAAACTGAACGGCTTTAAACAATCCCTCAGTCACAGAGCGTACAATGAGTTGTGTTACAATCAGAAATATTACCAATGATATAAGGGCTACTATGATAATAGTATTTCTTGCCTCATTTATCATCCCTATCATATCATCTTCATAAATAGTTGCCACTACGTATGACTCAATGGGAGGGTAATATTCAAAATACTGGTATTTTGTTTCACCACTTCCATCCTCAGGCCAGGTGTATTTCATCTTGCCCTTATCAGTGTTCATGCCCGTTAATTGCTTAAACATTTTTGTTTCTGATAGTTTATCTCCTTCTGATACAGGGTGAACGATGAGTTCTCCAGAATTGTGCATGATATAGGGATAACCCTCATTATAGAATGTTTTTGAATTAAAAATCTGACGGATCTCAGGTAGGTTTTTTTCGCGCACCCCGACATAAAGAATTCCCTGCACCTGACCATTTATTTTAATGGGTTCATAGGCGGTAAGATACCAGTCGTTAACAACAAATGCCCTGCCTTTAAAAGTCTCTCCGCGCTCTACTGCTTTAACTACAGGAGAATCATCGGGAATAAATGTGCCTACAGCCCGTTCGCCATCCAGTTTTCGCACGTTGGTTGAAATACGCAAATAACCACCGTCTATCTTTTGAAATAGGGTAGCCGTTTCAACAGACAAATCCTGAACAGCATCAACAAATTTATAATTCTTTTGCAATGGAACACCATTGAGGTACCACACGGGTAAACGCACTGTTTTTTGCTGCTTGGTATTCTGGTTTATTGCAGTGAACTGCACCATCTCATCTTCGCTGACTTCCAAAATAGTTTCATCATAGAAAATATGATGTGCTACTTTAAGCGAAGCATTCACGGCCTTCTGATTTTGCCGAATTTGAAGGTCAATCATTTTCACAAGATCATCTACCTGCGCATACATACGGTTATCCGCTTGTTCCATCAGTCTTGTTTTCTGATTATTCACAAGAATAATTGTTAAACCCGTGAAAATGACAAGAATAATGAGTCCCAAAATCAGATTGAGCCTTGTGCCTATTTTCAAATTTGTAAGTTTCATAATTGTATTTGCTTAATGATAAAAAAATATTAATGTTTCTTGAGTACCCTTATTCCACCAAAGCACCTTCAACTTTTTCTAAAAGTTCTTTTATAACAATAGGCTTGGTAATATAATCAACCGCCCCAAGGTCAAAAGCTTTTTGTATATCCATTTTTTCAGTACGGGCCGATATAATGATTACGGGTATATCTGATGTTCGGTCATTGGCAATGATAGACTTCAATACCTGGTATCCGCTGATATCAGGCATCATCAAATCAAGCAAAATAATATCTGGCATAAAAGTATCAAGTGCTTCAAAAGCTTTTCGTGCATGATCTGCCGTGCTGGTTTTATAGCCGTTATTCTCAAGAATTTCGCTCAATAAATTCAAGCTTGCGTGTGAGTCATCAACAATTAATACAGTGCTCATGTGAATATGATGTTAGGAAGAATTGCAAAATACCTTACCAATACAAATATAAGTGTGGAATTAATGGCATAAAAGGGTAAAATTACCTGTTTTTTCCATTTTTTTAACTCACTTATAAAGAGAGGAATGGCACCATAATTTAAAATTAACTGATTTGAATAAGAGAACTTTTAAGGCGTATACGGGCATATATACCTGTTAGTTACAGACATCGTTCCCTTTGTTATGGTGATATATGTTACCATTTAGATAAGGGTCAGAGGTTCCCGTTAGATAGATGCCGCAACTGGCTGAATTACTAAAGGTACACTGGGTAATCTCGGGCACATTTGCGGGTGAGTCAATACAGTGGACTTCGCCGCTATTGATAGCATAACCACCGCCATAATTGAATGAACAATATTTAAGCTTGCTTGCAGCACCTGTAGAATTGGTGAAGAATATTGCTTCCCATAAGCCGGGCATCAGATATTCATCATCACCCTCAGCACAAAACACTATCATTTCTTCCTTAGTTCCTAAAGCAATCAGCTCCCCCATAAGGTTATCATAGCCTACCTGTATAGATGAACCGGCCGTAAATAGAATTTTTGTTCCGGGATATACCTGAACTGTACTTCCTGTGCTGCTGCCAATTTTTATACTGCCTTTAATTACATAAGGTATGCCATGGTTAATCCATCCGGATGAAGTACTATTTATGATACCGCCCCTGACACAGATTCCCCTGGAACTATCGAATTTATTCTGGTTTTGAATCGAGGTTACATCGTTGGCTTCCAGTTCAATGGCAAAACCGGGGCATTTTAATATATTATTCATGTTAAAGGATGACAGACTGGAATTAGCCTCTACCATAACCACTGTATTCCTGATTTCTTCAAAAGTGCAATTCTGAATGCCTAATGTGGAGTTATTAAGGTTAATAAATGCTGGTAACCTTTGATTACTACCTGCAAAAGAAAAGCTTGAATAAGTTATTTTGCTTTCAGAGGTAAGATTATGAAAATCAAATCCTCCCCAATCTCCGGCTTGTTTTAAATGATTGGGTTGGAAAGATGTAAATGTAACCGGATTATTACTTTCACCCAGACATTTAAATGTTATATCTCCGGATTGAGGACTACCAAAATAAAAATGGGCACCATTTTTCATGATAAAATCTGCCCCGGCTTCAATACTAAAATTCATGTTAGCTAAAGGTTTAAAAGCAATATCTCCCATGATAAAATAAGGCCTGTTTATGCCTTTCCATACAACTTCACGCTGATTTATGGTACCGCCCAAAACTTCAATGCTGCCAAAACTACCAAAATTATTTCCGTACCCGAGGGTGCCGGTTGCTGCTGCAGGTATTCTCATCAATTGCCTGTTGGGGCTGTTGAGGGTATTATTTTCAAAAGTGCTGAATAAGGCACTGGAATCAAGTTGGATACAGTAAGCGTAGGATTCCCTTATTTCAGTATTTTCAATTGAAACGGAATTTCCTTCTATCCAGACCAATGCCGGTGTAGCATCAGCACCTCCACCATATTCAATTATACAATTTTGGAGTAGGTTTGTACTATCTGCACCTTTTAGAAAGGCAATGCTGTTCCAGTCACCGGCAGATGGATCTGATAAGGCAGAAGTGAGAATTACAGGCTTTTCCTGCGTACCATCAACGATTAAACCTGATCCGGGAGCATTTTTACCCACAAATATACCTGTGTTGGCAGCAAATCGAATGCGTGCACCGGGTTTAACCTCAACTGTGCATCCATCAATAAAAATATCACCTGTGATAAGATGGTTACCCGCATGCCATACCTGGTGTGAATTTATGTTTCCTTCATGCATAATTAGCGTAGGCTCTCCAGCCTGAACCATTTGTATCAGGCTATCTGTGCCAAATTCGTTATACACCAGTAATTGAACCATATAGGTGCCTTCCGCTTCAAATGCGTGAAAAATCTTTTCCCCGGAGTGTTGAATTCCCTCGTCAAAAATCCAAAGGAAAGAATCGGCTCTTTGGGAACAAACTGCTGAAAACATAACCTGCTCACCAGCAGAAAGGCTGTCTGTATAAGTCATGCATGCACGGGGATCCTGAATTTCATTCCTTTCACAGGAAGTAAAAATCAGACCCAATACTAATAAAAGCAACAATATCTTTACAGGTTTTAACAAGCTCTTTACAATTTATTTTTAGATATTATGTTTTGTCTCCAACATGCTTTTACTGCTTTTGGTAAAAATAGTTGCAGTTATCTATCAAAAAATCAGTGAAATCATCTTAAATCGGGAAAGCAGTTACAGATAAATCGTTAATTTCGCAGACACATATATTTATATGTGTGTGAAAATTTTAACATAATATATATTAAATAATGAAGCAGGTTTTGGTTACCGGAGGTACCGGTTATATAGGTTCTCATACAGCCGTGGAGCTGATGGAAAAAGGGTATGATGTAGTTATCATTGATAATTTATCGAACTCTTCAAAGGATGTATTGAAAGGCATTGAAAAAATAACGGGTAAAGTACCTGAATTCCATGAATTTGACCTTACCGATCGTGAAGAAGTAGAAAGCTTTTTCAAATCCCACCCCGACTTAATTGCTATTATACATTTTGCCGCAAGTAAAGCTGTTGGAGAATCGGTGGAAAAACCTTTGCTTTATTATCGTAACAATTTGGTTTCCCTTATGAATTTACTGGAAAATATGTCAAAATATGGGGTTGAAAATCTTGTTTTCTCTTCTTCCTGCACGGTATATGGGCAACCCGATGAATTACCTGTTTCAGAAAAAGCACCCATAAAAAAGGCAAACTCACCCTACGGCAATACCAAACAAATTTGTGAGGAAATAATTTCAGATCTTATTGCTGCTGATAAAAAAGTAAAAACCATATCTCTGCGTTATTTCAATCCAGTGGGGGCACATCCTTCAGCAGCCATTGGCGAATTACCACTCGGAGTGCCAAATAATTTAGTCCCATTCATTACGCAAACTGCCATAGGGCTTCGTGACCAGCTAAAAGTTTTTGGTTCTGATTATGATACTCCTGATGGTAGTGCAGTACGGGACTATATCAATGTAGTAGATCTGGCAAAGGCCCACGTAGTAAGTATTGAACGTCTGGCATCTGGCAAAAATAAAAAATCATTTGAGGTATTTAACCTCGGAACAGGCAGGGGAGCCAGTGTGTTTGAGGTTATTAATGCATTTGAAACCGCTACCGGAGAAAAACTTAATTATACGGTTACAGACAGGCGACCGGGCGATGTGGAAAAAGTTTTTGCCGATACTAAATTTGCGAATGAGGAATTGGGATGGAAAGCCGAAAAAACACTTGAAGAGACTTTACTTTCGGCATGGAACTGGGAAAAGAGCTACCGCAGCAGGACTCAATAATTCTCTATACAATGGCAGCAGAAACTTTGCATAAAATTGCAGTTTCTTTAAAAGGTCTTTTTAGTAAAAAAAGGGTTTCAACATTTATTATTCCGCTCAAAAGGTACGCACTGATTTTGTTGTGTAGTTTTTTTGTATGCTCTGTTTCCGGCGTAATTATATATGCCATTATTCCACCACCGCTTACCCCTTTGATGATTACAAGAATACCCATTCAACTGAAAGAGGAGGAAAAGCCTGTTTTTAAAGCGCGTTGGGTTCCTTTGGAAGAGATATCCCCTTCGCTGGTACTTGCGGTGGTAGCTTCTGAGGATAATAATTTTTTGCAACATTTTGGCATTGACCTGGAGGCTTTGCAGCAGGCCAGGGAAGAAAATAAATATCGCAAACGTCCGCGTGGTGCAAGCACCATTACCCAGCAAACCGCAAAAAATCTATTTCTCCTGCCATCGCGAAGCTATATCAGAAAAGGGTTTGAAGTATATTTTACGGTGCTGATAGAAATCATATGGAGCAAAAAACGAATTATGGAAGTTTACCTGAATTGTATTGAAATGGGAGAGGGAATTTATGGCGCTGAAGCAGCGGCCAAAACTTATTTTAATACATCAGCTGCAAACCTTTCCCGCAGCCAGGCTGCAATGCTTGCTGTTATTCTGCCCAATCCCAGGAACAGGGATCCCCGGCATCCTTCAGCTTACATGCTGAGCCGTCAACAATGGGTGCTTTGGAACATGCGCAATATTGAACAGGTTGAGTTTTAAACCTTACTATATTACCACCTCCGGAGGCTTTCTTTAAATGGTTCTACCATGAATTTAATGGTAACTTGAAATTTGTTTATATATCTTACAGCTCTTTAATGGAAATTGTTTGCCAAACAGAGATAGCTTTTGAATTAGGATACCTAAAGAAGGATACAATGGAAAATATTTCGAAAAAGGCAAAAAACTATCGGTAAAAATGAGCAAC
>JBEPYD010000008.1:0-30243 GCA_041641575.1 Bacteroidales bacterium | reverse complement strand
CCTCTCCAGGTTTTACCGGGTTCAACATTTCCATCCAAATTTTCGAGGTCGGAATAATGGTCATCGAGTGTATGGATAATAGCGGAACCCGCAATTATATTCGTGTCAGTAATAGCGGCACGGTCAATAAATTCTCTGGTGGCAGAAGCTTTTAAAATTTGTCCTACCCGCATTTCATCAAGGTTGTATGCCATGCTACCCCAGGATGAAAAACTTTCCGATTTTTTGATATCTATAAGAACATTCGCAGGATTAATTTGGCCTAAATCAGCATATGGAATGGTATATGAACCATTTGAAAGCACGGCTTTATTACCTAAGATTAACGATTCAATATATGCATCGGCCATCTCAACAGTAATATCCTGCACATTAGTTGCATTTGGGCTTTTGTCAATCAGGGGTTTAAATGTACCATCCGGAACCGCAAAGAATGTTACGGGCCAGTTCTCACTCAACAATCCGTAACTGGCCAGTCTGTCCATTTCGCCGTTTTCATCTTCTACCAAACCTGCGTCTCTCCAATAGGTTGATCTTTGCGCTATTGTTAAAAGATCGTCATATTGTGGATTGGACTCAAGGAAACTGGCAATACTTTGAAATTTTCTTTTCTTTTCTACCTGGATTCTTACTTTCTCGATGTATTCTGTTCCATCTTTTGTTGTTACCTTTAAACTAATTTCTGCTGTTCCTTCAGTAGAGGGAGCCCGGTAAATAAAACGGATATATCCATCCATTTCATTTCCTTCTAATGGTTTCTCAATGGGAACACCCGACCAAACTGTACTAACGTTTAAAATATGCTTACCGTACTTTTGATAATTATCCTCCCCAATGGTGTTTGTAATAGCTTCTATAAAACTGGCCTCATCTGTAAATGGAATGTTTTTTATACCACCTTGTTTAAGTATATCAACCAGAGCCGGTGAAATGAATTTATTGAGATTGTCTAATGATTTCCTAGTAAGAATATATTTTTCCGTATCTTCTCTGCTATCTGAAATAGTAGCGGATACCGATTCAAATCCTGATGGGGTATTTACTTTCACCGCTTCAACATATGTTTCTTCTAATGGAGATAAATTGTAATCCTTCACAAAAAAACCTGGTTCGTTATACTCTGCACCCTCCCGATAATCTATTTCACATGCCAGAACTCCGAACGAAATGATAAGGAAAAGAAGATATCTTTGAATATTTTGTATTAAATGTGCTCTAAACATTATTTTTATTATCAATGGTTATAAATTTGGATTTCGTATTAATTCAACCTGTGGAATGGCCCAATAAAGCCTTGGACTGTTCCATTCTTCATCAGGCCTGGATATATCAGTAAGTCCGTCTTTGTCATAATGATTATCCCCACCAGGGATAGTCATTCTCAGGGCTTTTAAATAATCTACCCGTTTGCCTTCAAAAGCGAATTCTTTTCTATGTTCATTTATCACATCGTCTAGGGAATAAACTGATTTTATTTTGTTATTTAAGCCTGTTCTTAGCAGGATAGCGTCCATATCTTCCTTAGGATTTTCTCCTTCTTTTGCAACAATGGTGGCCCGCAACAAATGAAGTTCCGCAATCCGCATCAGAGGCGTATTGATATTACTTTCAGCTCCGCTCAGTTCTACTCTTTTTCCGTCTGATACTTTATAGCCTTTACCAGCGTAACCCGCAAACATGTTTGCCCACAGATAAGGTTGTGAAAGGTTTTGGAAATAAGTACCCTCAGTGAAATCATTGGCAGGAGAAACATAAACATATAATTGCTGGAATCTTTTATCAGGAGAAAATCTGCTGGTCCATTCTGCCTGGTCAATCAAATCCTGGCTCACCGGAAATTCTCTTTTTTGAGGATTAGCCCCAAAAAGGACAGAATTGTTGGCCATAAAAAACTGAACCCGCTTGGAATTTTTCCATTGGGTATTGATATATTCCCATACCACTTCAGAAGGGGTTGGGTTAGCCTCCAGTGACAACCAAACACTTTGTGGTTCCTCAAGCGTATAAGTCCTTTTGTCAAGGCCTGCAGGATTGTCAATAATGGTGTCGATCAGGTTTTTTGCCAGGGTCCAGGCTTTTTGTCCATTTACTTCCGCATTTTCACCCATTTGAAACAGCACCCGGGCTTTTAAGAATCGGGCTGCATCTCTTTTTACCCGACCACCGGTTTCATATTCAGGGGGATGTATGCCTTCCAGATAAGACTCCGGCAGATAAGCAATGGCTTTATCAATGTCCTCTAAAATAAACTCATACGTTTCCCCTACTGTAGACAGGTCATCTGGTATTCCTCCCTGTGCATTCATTCTTTTTAATATAATACCAGGTAAATCAATATTACTGGCATCATAGGGCGGTGCAAACATTTTTATTAGCACAAAGTGAGCATAGGCACGCAGAAAATGAGCTTCTCCCAGAATACGGTCTATTTGATCTGCTTTTTCATCAGTGGGTCTGCCATTGATTTCAATTTTTGTAATGGGAAGACTTGCCTGGTTAGCAGTTTTATAGGCTGATTCCCAAATGTTTTCCAGTAGATCAGTTTCATTTTCACTTGTTTCTCTGTTGTAAATAAGCCGGTTATCTTCAGATCTGTAATCGTTATCAGAGAGATAAGCCACATTATCACTCATCATGTTATTTACCACCATGGGATTTTCATGTAATCCGCCATCCCCGGTATTATTTGAAAAAATAAAATAAGCCCCTGCCAGCAATTTCTCATAATCATCTGTTGTTGAAATTCCTGATGGTTTAAAGGTAAGCGTTTCGGTATCTTCAAGATATTCTTTGCCACACGCACCAAGAATGATAAGAATTGCTGTTGTAATTAGTAGTTTAGTATATTTCATTGTTGCTTGCTATTAAAATGATAAATTGAACCCCCCTGTAAAAGAACGGATAAGCGGTAAATTATAGGCTCTGATTATTCCCTGTCCCAGATTTCGCTCTTCTGAAGATCCCAGGTTTAAAACTTCAGGGTCATAACCTTCATATCCTGACAAGGTGGCCAGGTTATGCCCTGTCACAAAAATCCTTAATTTACTCAATCCTAATCTGTTAATAAATGTGGCTGGTAAATTATACGCTACTGTTAAGTTCCTTAACCTAAGGTAATCTCCTTTGTAGAGAAACCGTGTGGTAGAAGTTCCCATTGAGCCTTCTCCGTTATCAGAAGCAGGTGCTTGCTGATTGTTCCACAATAGCAATGGATAACTTGCATCGGTATTATTTTCTGTCCAGGAATTGTCGTAAACTTTCCTGAGTATATTTTTACTGCCGTCGGATACGTAAGAAACCTCTTCCTCAGCTTTATCATAAAGATAGTTACCGCCCTGCCCATTGATAAAAATGCTTAACTCAAAACCTTTGAAAAAAAGCGTATTGGTTATCCCTCCAAACCATGTAGGTAAGCCTGTTTTATCTTCGTGCACAATGCGGTTGTTCTTGATATTATTTTCCGTGGCCCTGATAATATTTCCAGTTTTTACATATCGTCCTTCATTTACCAGCTCCTGATCAATTTCATAAATGGTTTCATATCCCTGATTGTCGATACCTGCATATTCGGCAAGGTAGAAAGCAGCCAGCCGTCCATTAATCCTGGTAGACGTAAGCTGTCGTGATCCCTCAATTCCAAGCGGATTACCCTGAATGGCCTCTGTTAATCTTAATATTTTATTGTTATTGGTAGTGAAATTTATACTTGTGCTCCATTTAAAACCAGAAGATAAATTATGAATATTCACCGTAGTCAATTCGGCCTCTACACCCCAGTTCCTCATATCTCCTACATTTATGGTAGCAAAGTTACCTTGCGAAATTCCAATGGAAGGAGCTACAGGAGTTGAAAGCAGCATGTCCTTGGTAAAATTATTATAATACGCAACGGAACCAGAAATTCTATTTCTGAATAATCCAAATTCAAAACCGGCATCTGTTTGCTTTGATATTTCCCAGGTTAATTGATTATTAGCCAGATTAAGCAATGATAATGAAGAAGCACCCCAATAGGTAGGCCAGGTAACATATCCTTCCACGTCAAACCCGCTGCTAATTTTATCATTCCCCGTGGTACCATAACTTGCACGCAATTTCAGAAAACTTAGCGCATCAAGGTTTTCCATAAATGGTTCAGCCGTTAATATCCAACCCCCGGAAGCAGCATAAAAATTTGTAAATTTCTTTTCGCGTGCAAAAACGGACGCCCCATCTCGTCTAAAGCTAAGATTTAACAAATATTTGTCATTATAGATATAATTTAGTCGTGAAAAATACCCAAGGTATTTTTTGTTATCGTTTATGCCGCTCAATAGTCTTAGTGCATTATGACTGGTAGACTCTCCAAATTCGCCCGGTTCCTGGTCAATGCTGTTAAGATTTTCAAATTGATTATCCCTGCTTCTGATGAGCGTTTCAGTGGCTTCTGTTCCAAGGGTTAAAATTATATCATGTTTTTCAAAAAAATTTTCATTGTAAGTGGCATAAGCAACGTATGTTGTAGTGTTGATTAACCTGTTAAGATCATATGCCATGGGCGATGGATCGTCTTCTACTGTGCGAAGAAGACCGGAAACCCAGAATATTTGATCTGTATTTACGTAATCGAGCGAAGCCTCTCCTCTGATAGTTAATTTATCAAAAGGTTTATATTCTCCAAAAAGCTGGCCAATCATCCGGTATTGTTTTACATTATCCCTTACATGGTCTCTGTCACTGCCAGCAATGACGTTGCGTCCGGAACGTGGGTCAAAATAACCACCATCATCATTATATATTGGAAACATTGGCAGTGCATCACGATTAGCAGCCCAAAATCCGCCTGTAGCACCGCGATTTTGCTGGCCTGAGACGTTGTTCGTGGAAGATGCTCCCAGCATTGCTCTGTTATTATCAATATGGCTTACACTTATACGGGTCCCTACACGCAATTTATCATGTGGAGTTAAATCAATATTTGCCCGCCCGTTATAACGATTAAAAGTATTACCAATGGCTATTCCTTCTTCATTTTTGTAATTAAGCGAAATATAGTACGAGGTTAGTTCAGTGCCATTAGAAGCGGACAGGTTTGCCTCACGTGTTTTGCCGGTACTTAAAAAACTTTTAAGATGGTTAACATCAGTATATTGAGCCCTTAGGCGGCTCCATTCCACCGGCGTGGTGTTTATGTTGTAGGTAAAGGGTACAAAATCGCTCACTGGAACACCGTTTTCTCCTATAAAAGCACCGCTTTTTTCTGTATTATATCGTGAGGCATCTACCATTCGGAACCACTCCTTAGTATTGGCATATTCCAGCACTTTAACAGGAGTAGTAACACCTTGCTGATAACTGAATGATAGTTTTTTCTCACCTTGCTTTCCCGATTTGGTTGTAATGATGATTACACCGTTTGCACCGCGTGCCCCGTAAATGGCTGTGGCAGCTGCATCCTTTAATATTTGTACAGAGGCAATGTCGTTGGAGTTTATGTCCGCCAGGGGACTTTGGGTATTAGCACTTGCCCCACCGGTATTTTCATTGCGTATGTTGCCATTTACATCCTGCCATATGGGAATACCATCTATAATATAAAGAGGTTCGGTTCCTGATGAGATAGAACTTGTACCTCTGATCATTACCCTTGTTGCACCACCAGGCACACCCGAGGCCTGCGACACATGAATGCCGGTAGTAAGCCCCTGGAGCCCGGCATCAAGTGAAGAGGTGGGTTGTGATGATAGTGTTTCGCCATCAATACTGGAAATAGAACCGGTAATATTTCTTGCCTTTTGTGTGCCATAGCCCACAACTACAACTTCATCAAGCTCTTCGGTTTTTGGCTCAAGCGCAACATTTATCTCCGTATTACCGGAAACAACTATCTGCTTTTCTACCATACCGATAAAGGAAAAAACCAGGGTGGATCCAACAGAAACGGTTAAATTATAATCGCCATCTAAATTTGTTACTGTTCCGTTTAAGGTGCCTTTTTCCAATACAGTGGCACCGGGAATAGGATCACCATTTTCGGCATTGGTAACTTTCCCTTTTACCAACACCTTCTCCTTACTGTAATAACTAACGGATGCCGATTTATTGGATGAAGAAATCAGTAACTTTTGCGTTAAAATAATTTGTTGATTTACAATTTTAAAATTAATACCGGTGTTCAAAAATGCCTGCTCCAGCAGCATTTCAATGCTTGCTTTTTCTACATGTACATTTATTTTTTTGTTTAAATCAATCTCATCATTTTTATAAAAGAATTTAAACCCGGATTGTTTCCGTACTTCTTTGATGAACTCCTTAACAGTTACTTCTTTGAGATGCATGGTAAACAGATCATTTTGAGACCGTGCATGTAAAGTACCTTGAAATACACTGCAAATAAAAAGAACTAAAATTAGTTTTCTTAAAAGTTTTAAATGTGTAGTAGTCAGTTGGTTTTTTCTGTAGTTCATTTTGTAGTTAGAATGTTGGTTTACTTTTGAGGTTTAATAATAATTTTTCCATCCGTTCGGAAAAAGGTTATCCTTGTTGTATAATTTACTATTTGCAGTACTTCTTCCAATGTTTCATTTTCAAATTCTCCACTAAATCTCTGCTTTTTAAGTTTCTCATCTTCAACGTAAATATCAACGCCATACCATTTTTCAAGGCGAATAACGATGTCTTCAAAAGCCTCATTTTCGAAATGCAATTTGATTCCTCTCCAACTGGTGTAGATATCTGTGTTTGCTGGTTTTTTATGAATGCTTCCGTCTTTCTTATTAAAGGTGGCACTATGGCTTGGTTCGAGTACCAAAGTTGATTTATCACTGGTGTTTTCAACTTTAACTTTCCCTTTAACCAACACAGTTTCAATCTTCTCATCACCCGGGTAGGAAGTAACATTAAACTCTGTACCCAAAACCCTTATATTAATATGTGAAGTTTTTACTATAAATGGCTTAGCCGTATCATGTGACACATCAAAATAAGCTTCGCCTTCAAGGTAGACTTCCCGCAGACTTTGGTGAAAATTTTCAGGGTAGGTTAACTTACTTTCCCCATTTAACCAAACATGGGTTCCATCCGCAAGCGTAAAATATACTTTCTCTCCTTTTTCTGATATCTTTTCCAGGTAAGAAAATTCAGATATTTTGCTCTCTGCGGGCGCTGTTTTTAAATGCAGGTATGCAAATATTGATGTACTGGCAATAATAACAATTGCGGCAGCTACTTTTAATAGGGCTGAAGACAGGTTTCTTTTATTCTTATGTTTCGTATCAATTGGGGGAATTTCTTGTTTAAATAAAGACTCTGAAACTTTATTCCAGGCTTTCTCCTTATCAAATAGTTTTTTATCAGTTATCTCAGCAGAAGTATTCCATAAGTATTCTATTTCGTTTATCTCTTCCCTTGTGATATGTTTACTTCTGATTAACTGATCCAATAATTGAATTTCTTCCCTGGTGGCTTCACCCTGGATGTAACTCAATATTAGTTGCTTTTTATATTCTTCCTTCATATAATGATGCATGAATTACGTTGCTTTAATACTAAGGCAACTGTAATTAGCTTTGGACCTACTCAGGAAGATATTTTTTTTATTTATAACTGAAGTTTAGAATTGAGCTAAATCATAAAATATCAAAACTTTTAAGGTTATTGGTTTTCTGCCCGAATACCAAGGGTATGCTCCATAGCTATTTAGACTTAAGCTATCGGCAGTCACAGGTCAGGACAAGCCTCAGGCTTTTCTCCATGAATGTGATTCAACTTAAAATTATAAACATGTATAATCACATTTATACTTATATGTTTGCAATGACTTTAATTGTGTAGACAGGGGCATCAATGCTAAGAAAGCTCATGCCTTGCTAATTCCCTTTTTAACGTAAATATTGCTTTGCTTATTTGGGCTTTTACTGTTTTTATTGAAATTCCAAGTATTTCAGCAATCTCCTTGTGCTTTAAACCATGGAACCGGGAAAGCCGGAATATAATCCGGCACTTATTGGGCAATTTATTAACAATCCTATTTATATATTCATGCATTTCATTGTTATGCTGATAGCTGGCGTTAACCACAGATGATTGGGCCAGGTTAGTTTGTTTTTCATTATATGCCAGCCGGATGTTTTCGGCTTTAATATGATTAAGGCATCTGTTATGCACTGCCCGGTAAAGGTATGCTTTTAAGCTGGTGAGAATTGAAATGCCCTCGCGGTTTTCCCAAACATATATAAAAACATTTTGAACAATATCTTCTGCTACTTCATAATTTTTGATAAAGGAAAAAGAAAAATTACATAAATCGTTATAATAAGCATCGAACAGCTCTTTAAATGCCTGCTGATCTCCATTTTTAATCCTGTTTAAAATTCTTCTTTCTTTTATATCCATGTAATCTGTGAAAAATTGTAGTTGTCCTTAACACCTAATTTCACCCTCTTTATAAGCTCAGTTTCAACTTGTATTAAAAACAATTATCCGCTTGATAATATTTAGTTAGTATTTTGTTGCAAAGTAATTTTTTATCTCCGGGGAATAGTGTAAAATAATCCCCTTTTTGTGTAAAAACAGTCCACTATATGTAAGTAATGGTGTTTAACTTAATTTTTGAAGAACTATGAAGAAATAGAAAAAAATACATGATTAGGTTAAAAGAAAATTTACAGGTCTTTAACCACTAAATATGATTATGAAACAATAATTCCGCTTATTTGGGACAAGAATCCTCTAAAAAAATGCTGGAAATGTCTATTTTTGATAATATCATCTGATGATAAAAAAATTTTAACTAAAACTATATCTTAATAAACATAACCATGCTTAAAAAATTTTCACTTTCACTTCTCTCTTTCCTTTCAATAGTAATCATTGTATCTTCCTGCCAGGAAGATAAGGATGACGATAAATCCATGGAATTAGGCACTGTTGAATTCATCGTTACAAATGCCAGTAGTTACAATGCTTCTGACGGAAGTATTGAAGTTGTATTAAATGACATGGAAGAACCTTATTTCTTTCAGTGGAGCAATGGAGATACCTCTAAAAATATTGAAGGTTTGGAGGCAGGTGAATACACCCTGGGTATTGTTTTTGGAGAATCGTATCAAAATTATTTTGAAGGATCAGCAGTGGTGGAGCAACCTTCTCCTGAACCCCTCGATATTACCGCTAATATTACTGATGTAGTTACATACGATCATGCTGAAGGAGTTATTGAGCTTGCTATTAGCGGAGGCACACCACCCTATTCCATTAAGTGGGAAAACGGAGATACCTTAAAAACCGTTGAAGAGCTGTTTGCAGGCAATTACACCGTAACTGTTACCGACGCCAGCGAACCTTTCAGGATTAGTACAGAAGCAACATTTTCAGTGAACCAACCCGAGTTTGTTTGCGGACGTGACAGTGTGCGGGATATTGATGGTAACATGTATGCCACCGTTCAAATCGGAGATCAATGTTGGATGCAACAAAATCTGAGAACACTCAGAAATCCGAATTATCCTGATTCTTTAGTATATTTGGAGGGCGTGTATTGCTTTAAAGAGTTTTGCGAAGGCATTGAAGGTGCTCATTACACCTATAGTGCAATGCTCAATGGCGATGAAGCTGCAGAAGACGACACTACCCATGTACAGGGAATTGCTCCAGACGGATGGCGCATCCCTACCCCACAGGACTTTAACGAACTGCAGGAATACTTATCTGTGGATGGAAATGGCGGGTCCGGATTCTTTGCCGGGGCAAAAATGAAAGGCATTGAAAGCACCTCCGGTTTTGATGCTCTGCTGATAGGGAACTGGGGATTTGGCATATACAATAAAGCACCCCAAGCTTCATTCTGGGTATCAAAAGAATTTACATTTGAAGGAGAAACCGAAGCGCGCGATGGATTTGCCCGTTACGTAACTGATGATACACCTTTCCTGAATGGAGGTCATTTTCCAAAAAATTATGGCTTAAGTGTTCGCCTTATCAGAAATGATGAATAGATTTTTCATAGAATTCAAAGGGAGGCTTCTTAAATAAAGAGCCTCTTTTTTTTTGTGATTTATAAAACATCAAATGGCCAATTTACAAGAAAAATAAAGATCTCATCATTCCTGAACAGAAAGCCATTTACCTGCGCCGGTTTCATTATTAGCACAATTCACAGCCACCACTCTATAAACATAATTATTCTTATACGGAGCCAGATAATCCTTCCATTTGGCTTCATTCATAGCATGTTGTGTACTTTGCCTTGGACGGTAAGCAATGGTAACCCATTCATCAGCCTCAGCCATTTTTCGATCTATTCTATACCCAATTTCGTTATCAGTGTTATCCTTCCATGAGATTTCAACGTAATTTCCATTGCTTGATCTTTTGATCTCAACATTTAACGGGGGGGCTGGTTTATCATCCGGGCATTTGGACAGCACGTCCGGGTCATTTACCGAATAATCAATCAGAACTCTTTCGGATTTTGTGCCTGGTATGAAAGCACAATCGACCAAATCACCCGCTTTTCTGTTTCCTACCGTACTTTTTGTATTATTCCAGGCTACAAGCATACCATAGTTGTGAACGTCATACCCACACAAATATCCGGTATTGGCATAGGAATAAGAGGGTAAGAGGGTATTATGGGTCACAGCCCATGAAAGAATATCTGTACCTCCATGTCTTTGGCTCAAAATACTTTCTCCATCATTTCCAGGGTTGGAGCCTAAATTATTCCATGAATTACCCTCAATCCAGGCATTTTTACCTGCCATATCAAAAGCACGCGCCAGGTTATCAGATAAACAACCATTGCCACCCTGCACACTTTGAAAATAACCATCCAGGGTAAGCTCCCATTCATCGCTTCCTGGCAGATTATAGACATCCACGCCTTCTTCTAAATAATCTCGTTCATTATGATTATTCATTACCACCAACCAGTTTCCTGATACATCAAAGCCTTTACTACCATGGTTATAGACATAATTATCTCTCACCACCACCCCTTCCTGAAAATAACCATCATTTTTATTGATGCAGTCATTGAAGAATGATTTATTGACATCAATTCCAAATGTTTTGCCATAGTCATAAATGAGTAAACTATTCTCCGTACCAAAAACCTGGTTACAATGATCTGTGCGTGTAATAGCAGTTTTCTGCTCATACATGAAATTTTTATTGCTTTTGGGTAATAAATTATTGGCAACAAACACATTCGAACCATAAATGCTAATTCTTGCACCAAATTTATAAGTATGATATTTAAAATCACCGCCTTCACTGTAATCAATAATTTTTGGATTATGAACAGCAGCGTCTCTTACTTTGCAGCCAAAAACAAATAAGCTATTTCCAGCCCCGATAAATTTTTTCTCCGGACTGGTACCTGCAAATGGATCAATGGGATGAGTTCCATCGGGTATTCGGTCAGGCCAGATACCAAACTCTGCTCTTTTACTATACCATGCACCAGAACTTGCATAAGTCTCACCCCAGCTAAACTGAGCACCAAAATATATGGTAGCGCCCTGAATGTCTATCCAGGCTAAGCCCACATTTTTTATATTTTTGAGCTCATACTTGTCGTCAGGCATTAACCCAATGATATTCCATGGATGGGGTACTTCTCCGGGACCAATATCTTTATATGGGAATCGAAAAACCGTTGGCAGTGATAACTTACCCTCATGGGCATTTTTATCTTTTTCGGGTTGCTGGCCCAAAATAACCACTCCCGATTTAAGCATTAATCCGCGACCATTTGGGTGGTCAGCAGGAATATCCTCAAAAGTGTATTCTCCCCCGGGATAAAAAAGCACACCTCCTCCGTACCGATGGAGGGAATCCCTTGCATGTTCAAATTTTTCAAAATCATTTTTCCCAAAGGGATAATCGGCCATATTAATTTTGTTCTGCCACCTGATCTCATCTGTCCAGGAAGGATAACCTTCATTTAAACCATAATAATCAGCAATGGGATTCTGTGCATATAGTGATAAAACACAAACATTAAACAGGGTAAAAGAAAATATTATTTTATTCATACATCTTTATTAAAAAAACAATCTAATAATACTTTATCAGAGATACTATTATAAAAAAATGGCCTTGTCTTCATAAGACAAGGCCATCTTTAAAAATACAATTAAATCTATTTAATCATAAGGGGTTTAACAGAGCTTGCGCCATCAACATCAACTTTTATAAAGTAATATCCACCATCAAGATCTTCAATAGACAATGGAATGTTGATTTCCTGGGTAGCTTTAACAGCATTTGCAGATTTTACAACGCGTCCTGTGTTATCCAAAATATTTACAATTAAACTTCCTCTCTCAGCACCGGAAACTTTCACATTGGTGATGCCGGTGGCCGGATTTGGATAGATAGAGAACAGGTTGTTAAGCTGCTGCTTGTCAACACCAATAACAACACCTGCCTTGTAATAGCCTGTGGGGAATGTTTCCACTGTGAAGGTAACCGTATCACCTTCTACAGAAGGAGTAATACCAAGGTCACTCCATTCGGAAGTTTCATCAGCACGGTACATTAATTTTTCAGAACTTTCAATACCGATAAATCCAAGATCCACATTCAGATCTCCGGTTCCTGATTTCTCAATGTAATATTCACCTGCATCATTATGTCCAGCCATAACAAAAACACCGTCAGGTATGGTACCAGAAGCACTTAATACCAGGGTTTCATTCGCACTATTGTTATGCATGGATTTTCCATCAGCAGTTTTACCAATACCAATGGCATTCATATGATATCCGGTTGTAGTGAAAATATCACCTTCATACAATTCAACATCAAATTTCTCAGCCAGATAGTTATTGATAATTTTAACCTGTGCCATGTTCAGTTCAGAATTGTAACTGATTACCTCTGCTATATTCATAGGCTGGAATCCACCAATAATTACTGGTGATTCGGTAGCATTTACAGGGGTATTATAAGGAACCATTTTATCAACATAGTTGTTGTGGATAAACCTTGCTCTTCCTTCAACACTATTATAGTTTGCTACCAATATCACGTAATCGTCTGTAGAAAGGAATGATGAGTCTGAGCGAACAAATAAGTCACGCGCAAGTACAAACTGGATGGTATTTGGGTCACCACCACCATTGAATTCAAGCACATAAGATTGCAGTTCACCCAAACTTCCACTTATATTACGTTTTTGGATAATAGAAGCAAAATCACCAATAATCTCATTACGTTTCATCACAACAAATAATGATAATCCTGAACCGCCATCGAGTTCGTCAGCATCTGGAACAACAAGTGTTTTGTTAACACCACCAGGTTCACCAAAGTTAAATGTACTATAGCCATTTACTTCATCTGTCAGCAATACAGGAGGTGCTTTTTGACTTTCCACTGTATTAGGAATGCTATTATTTGTTCCACCTTCAACAAAGCTGTTATAAGCATGGTTCATATTACCAGACATATCTTCCCAATAAATAGAATCCGTAGGATTACCTATCATTGTCTCAGGTTTTAACCAGAGTGAAAGAAGGGGTTGTCCTGTGAAGTTTAGATTCTTATATCCAACACCACCAGGACCTTTACCTGCTGCATCAATGGTATTTACCACCTGGTAATCTGCCGTTACAATCTCTGAAGAAGATGTAAAATCAGCAGAGAAAGCCTGCGCTTTAATTGTTGCAGAAGTTGTTAGGATAATTGGACCATCATATAGAGTGGTAGGTGCGCTGCCATCATCTGAGTAACGTATTACGGCATCTTCCGGCTGAGCAGTTATGGTTACTGTTACACTATTCTGGAATGGCGTAACCGGTTCAGGTGTAAATACGGGCTCATCAACGGCTTTAACATTATACTTGATGGTAGATACAATACTTGGATTCAAATCAGTAGCATAAGCAATAGCTTTTACAGTGGTAGTATCCGTGAGGATGAACTTACCCGTATATTCTGTAGAAGCATCTGTGGGTTCAGAACCATCAAGGGTGTAGTAAATAGTAGCGCCTGCAGTGGCTGAAACAATTTCCACTTCCACCTCTGGGATATAAGTACCACTCACAGGTTTAAATACCGGAGCTGAAGCTTCTGGTTGATAGTTTAAAGTAATGTAGCTGGCTCTCCATTCCTTACCGCTGATCCAGCCACGCTCGCCTGGTGTTTGTTCAACAGCTTTGAATACCAGGGTTACTGAATCAACACCATCGGCAATCTGTTCATTAATATAATTTGTAAAGTCTCCAGTGCTCAAGGAGTACCATTTGCCACCCTGTACCACACTTCCTGAAAGCAACACATCATTCTCAACAGCAGGCTTGGTATTCCAGGTAATGGTGGATTCTTCCCATGACTTATTAGTAGAAGCGTATACTTCGTAATTAAGTTCAGCAAGATTTGGGCTTTGGTCATGTACAGAACCATATAGATTCAGTACGGCAGAAACAGCTTCTCCATAGGCATCAGAAATATCATATTTCATGAATATCCACTTGGAATTGTTATTATCATCATCATTAACCAAATGCTGATCAGCCTCACTACCAAAATTGGTATCCTCTTCTCCGGCCACCTGTGATACATAAGCATCATCAATTACAGGCATGGTTTGTGCCGGCGGAAGTGAAACATAATCTACATACAGGCGGGCCTCATTTTTCCATTCACGGCCGGCCATCCAAAGGCGGGCATCCGGAGTGTCATCTTTTCCTTTTAATACAAAAGATACAGAATCTTTGCCTGCCATTACAGCTTCATTAATGTAATGTGTAAAGGCATCACTGGTTAAGGCAGTATCGACACCAGAATTGTACCAGGTTACATTTGCAGTAATCAGGGCAGAACCAGATGCTGCTGGTTTGGTATTCCAGGTTATAGAACCAGCACCTTTTTCAATCCAGGCAACATCATCCACGGCATATACCTCAACCGGGAAATTTGCCAGTTGAGCGCCACTGTTATGCTGCGCAATATAAACAGCCAGAGAAGCTTTACCTACAAGATCATCCGTCAACTCACTAATATCAAACTTCAGATAAGTTTCAAGTGTATCTTTGGTAATACCCATATCTGAATTGGAACCAAAATTATCATCCGGATTATTGAAGTTTACTTCTGCATCGGCTATTGTATATAAGGTATCATAATCAACACTTCCGGCAATTGTAAAATCAAGTTGTGGTCCCCAGGCGCCGTCTCCAACACCAGCACACCATTTCAGTGAAGCAGTATCGCCAGATTCTGCGTGCAATCTAAAAGCAACTTCCTGCGCTCCCTGTATAATTTTACTGTTAATATAATCAATAAAATTGGTGCCATTTTCGTTATAAACCTTGCGGTTACTTTCCTGATCCATTATCACAGATGCTAGTACAGTATTTGAAGCAGCAGGCATTGTATTCCATGTAAGCGAAGCACGATCCCAGTTAGTATCATCAACTGGACGTAACTGCACTACCATTGTTTTGCCATCTTCCATATCCGAACGGGTTGAAAAACTAGCTGTTTTAACTTCCTTACCTGCAAGTGCACTAACATCAAACTTCACATAGGCATAGGTAATGGTATCTGCTCCTTTCTGGTACATGAAAATATTGGATCCATGCACATCATTGGCATTTTGATCAGGATTGGCTTTAAATGCAACACCATCACCACTTGCAAAACTGGAGAAATCATCGGCGAACATCATCGATAGTTTTGGACCCCAGGCACCATCTCCTTTTCCGCCCATCCATTTAAAATCGGCACCATCTCCAGCCTTAAACTTAAAGGCAAAGGCAATAGAATCTGCGCCTTCCATCAATTTACCATTCACGTAATCAGCCAGTTCAGTACCAACAGGTGCAAATGTTTTTTCTCCTGAATCCTGGTCAAGGATTACAGTAGCAAGTTCTGTATTTCCTGTTGAAGGTTTATTGTCCCATGTAACGGTGCTACGGGAAAAATCTGTACCGGCTCCAAACAGGGCAATCGTCATGGTGGTTCCATCATTCATATCAGAACGGGTAACCAGGTTAACATCCTTCACCTGACGGCCATTGAATTCAGAAACATCAAATTTCACGTATGCAATTGCGGTATCTGTATCGTTCTGGTAAACAAAAATGTTTGAAGCATGAGCAACAGGTGCACCATTTAAGGATTGTATTGCAGCACCATCAGCAATGGAATATGCCATATAGCCATTGCCCGGTGTAACTTCCAGTTGTGGACCCCAGGCATAACCTTCACCTTTGCCACCCATCCATTTAAAATCAGCACCGTCGCCACTTTTATACTTAATACCAAAGGCAATATCTTCATTGCCCATGGCCAGTTTGGCATTTATATAGTCGATTAAAGCACTGCCATCATTATTAAATGATTTTCTGGATGATTCCTGATCAAGAATAAGTGTAGCTAATTCTCCTGATGTGGAGGGCTTGTTATTCCAGGTTAGTGTTGATCTTTCAAAACTTGCATTACCTGCTTCTGTGAGCTGCACGGTCATAGATGTCCCATCGTTCATATCAGCTCTTACTGAAAGGTCAGCCGCTTCTATAGTTTTGTATGCAAATCCAGCCAGATTAAAACGCAGGAAAGCGATTTGTTCATCTGTATCTGTTTTTGAAACAAATATATTCGAGGCATGGGCTACAGGCGCATCAGGCGTGCTTTGTGTTGCCGTTCCGTCTTCAACCGGAAGGTACATATATTCATCGGCAAACACTAATGCAAGTTCAGGCCCCCATGCGCCATCACCTTTTCCGGCCATCCATTTGAATGCGTCACCGGCACCGCTCTTATATTTTATACCAAAAGCAACATACTGATCTCCACGAGCAAGTGCTTCATTAATATAATCCTGCAGGGTAGTATTGTTATTGGAATAAATTTTTCTGTTTGATTCCTGGTCCATAATTACCGTTGCTAATTCACCTGAAGTTCCGGGTTTGTTATTCCAGGTAAGGGTAGCACGGGTGAAATCTGTTGATCCTGCTTTTGTTAAAACAGCAGTCATGGTTGAATCATCCTCCATATCGGAACGGGTAGAAAATTCAGCCATCTCAATTTCCCGATGAGCAAAATTGCTGATGTCAAATTTTAGATAAGCAATCTGCTCACTGGTATCTGTTTTTGAAACAAATATGTTCGATGCATGACTGACCGGATCATCCGGGGCATAAGAATATGCCGTTCCGTCATCAGCAGGCGTTAATGTTACACTTTGAGACCAGGCATTTGAAAGCCCGCCAAAAAGCAGCAACATTGTTACTAGCGAAAATAGTAGATTAAGTTTTCTCATAGGTTAAACGAATTAATTAGAAAATTAAGTTAAATGAACCCAAAAGTAATCAGTAACTATTGAATAGCCGTGTATATATGTGTCAATAAATGTGGAAAATTGTGTCGTATCTATTTTTCGCCTATGATGTATTCCGAATAATATTTTCTTGTCGCGATGCACAGGTGTGGGAAAATTTTAGGGTATATTTGGGATTAGATTGCACGTAATATTTTAAAAGATAAAATACATTTGCTTTCGTTAAATAAACCATCTAACTATGAATAAATTATTTTTATCTCTCATCTTTCTCCTTTTATCGCATTCCTTATTTGCACAAACTATTCAGATTACAGGAAAGGTAACCAGTGCTGAAGATGGCCAGCCCATTCCCGGGGTTACTGTAGTTGAAAAAAATACCTCCAACGGTACCATAACAAATATTGAGGGCATTTACAATCTTTCTATCCCACAGGGAGCTACAGTGGTTTATTCCTTTGTGGGGATGAACGAAGAGGAATTGGTAATCAATTCCGCCGGCACGTATGATGTAATATTAGTACCTTCCGTAGAAGAACTCGATGAAGTTGTTCTTATAGGTTATGGCACAAAGAAAAAACGGGATATAATCGGTTCTGTTTCTTCAGTCAGCAGTGAAGACCTGAAAGATTCCCCAACCGCAACATTCGTAAGTGCAATGCAAGGTAAAGCTGCGGGAGTTTTTATCAGCTCCCAGAGTGGTGTGCCGGGAGCCAAAACAAATGTTCAAATCAGGGGGGTAAATACAATAAACCTCAACTCTGAACCTTTATGGGTAATTGATGGAATGCCCATCTATTCAGGAGGAGGACTGGAAACTTCACATGGCTCAATTGAACAGGACCCCATGTCGCTCATCAATGTAAATGATATTGAATCAATTGAAGTTTTAAAGGATGCAAAAGCAACTTCCATATATGGCTCACGCGGTACCAACGGCGTAATTATTATTACCACCAAAAGTGGAAAGAAAAATCAGAGTAGCCTTAATGTTAACTATTCCACAGGAATAGCCAATCTTACAAGGCAACCCTCTGATATTGGCTTCGCTAATACTTCAGAATGGCTGTATTACATCGATAAAGCAAAACTAAACTCCGGATTAGATCCCTTTGATCCTGATGAAATAACCAATTTCTTTAAAGATGATCCCCTTGCCACACTTACCCGCTCGCAAATGGACCGGATAAACACCAACTGGTTTGATCATATTCTTCAACAAGGAAGTTTTCACGATATAAATGTTTCCACCACACGTGGGATGGATAAAGGATCAATGTTTATTTCTGTAAATTACAACAACACAAAAAGCGTGCTCACAGAGAACTGGCTCCGGCGCCTGAGTGCACGTACAAATGTTGATTTTCAACCCACAGAATATATCCGAATGGGTACCAGACTGAATTTTAATTACAGTAAAAACACCCGTGTTGCACAGCAAATGGGTGGTGCTACGGGTAACAATTCTGCCGGGGCCAGTGCCGGTTTTGGGAAAGCCAATTTTGATGCCCAAACCTGGTACCCCATTTATAATCATTCACACCCCAGCGGTTACTGGAATCCCCTTGCTGCCAACCTGGTTGCCGCCATTGATCCTGATAACCACCACGATGTTATTGATAATTACCGGGGTATTGGTACCCTGTTTACAGAGGTATTTATTCCCGGCGTGGAAGGTTTGAAAATAAGAGCCGAGGGCGCTGCTGATATTATTCAAAACAACAGTGTAATATACGTAAGCGACGTTATCCGGGAAGAAGGTTCCTGGGCAAGGGAACAGGTGGTCACCAACAATAATATAAACTACAATGTGGTGGGTAACTACGATAAGGACTTTGGCGAAAATCATAACCTTTTGATGACAGCCGGAATGGAATGGCAACGATTGTTTCGATATAACCGTTTTCTTGAAGGACAGAACTTAACCGGAACTTACCAGCAACTGGGACGCCCGAGTGACTTTCTTGCCATGAGTGCCGGCCTGAATAATGAAGAATATCTAAAGGCATATCTTGCACGTGTGGATTATAAGTTTATGGACAGATACCTTGTGGGATTATCCTACCGCCGCGATGGTTCCAGTAAATTCCAGGGCGATAAGAAATGGGGCGATTTCCCCGCGATTTCTGCTGGATGGATTTTAAGTGATGAGGAATGGGCAAACTTTAATGTTTTAAACTTTCTCAAATTACGCGGTAGCTTTGGTATTACCGGTAATAAAAACATTGCCAATAACATGTATACCACTATTGTTACCAATAACCCAAACGACAGATATGGTGAGCTTGGGTTAATTGCTGGCGGAAGCCGCTTTGTAAATATCGCTAACCCTGACATTACGTGGGAAACCACAGAAAATTTTGATATCGGACTGGATTATGGTATCTTCCAAAACCGGATTAATGGTTCAATCTCTTACTATGTAAGAAATGTATCTGATATTTTACTTCGGGTAGGCTTTCCTCCAAGCGCCGGGATAGGATATACCTTTGATAATGTAGGAAATATGCGCAACTGGGGTTGGGACTTTGACATCCACTCTACCAATTTTAACACCTTAAGCGGTTTTAAATGGGTTACAGATTTAAATATTTCCCTGAATCAAAATAAAGTTACCGCCCTTACTGACCGGTATGACAATGAAAATATTGGTATTGATACAGGCAATCGTACAAGAACATTTACAGGCGGCCAATTACGCACATTTTTCATGTCAGACTGGGTAGAAGTGGATCCTGAACGCGGCGTAGATATGATACGCGAAATCGATTACCAACATTGGCAGGAAACAGGTGAATATATATTTACCGGAAGATTAGTACCCGCAACACAGAATAATCAGGAACGTAACCGTGTACCCCTGGAAGGAAAAACCTCTCTACCAACCTATTTTGGTGGTTTTACAAATACATTTTCCTTTAAGGGTGTGAGTTTACTGGCTTCATTTATATTCTCAGGTGGCAATTATTTGTATGATTACTGGGAGCAACGTACTACCAGCCCTGAATACGGCCAAACCATTTTACGTACAGCAATTGAAGACCATTGGGAGGAACCCGGAGATGTAGCCCGTTACCCCATGTTGGTTTGGCGAAACACCTATCCTTACGGTTGGGATACGGAAATTCCGAATCCGGAATGGGAAGGTGATCCGGACGATCCGCGTGCCACAGGATATTGGGTTGAGCAAAACACCTCTTACCTGAGTGAGTCAAAATATATGGATAAATATCTGTACAAAGCCGACTTTATTCGTTTGAAAACCCTGCAGTTAAGTTACAGTTTTGGGCAAAATTTCACCAATCGCCTGGGACTTGGAAGCCTGATGATATATGTGGCCGGTGCAAATCTACTGACAATAACAGATTTTAAAGGCTGGGATCCCGAAACAGGAGCACAGAGTTTGCCACCCCTAAAAACATACACGTTTGGTGTAAACCTATCGTTGAAATAATTAAAATTGAACTAAAATATAAGCAACTTATAATTTCCCCTTTAATAGAACTTGTTCCTATGAAAACATTAAAAATATTATCCATAATTCTGAGCATTTCATTCATTATTAATGGATGTAATGATGAAGAATTCTTCGAATTACAGCGCCCTCCTGAAGATCCATGGCTCACTCCGGCAGAATATGAACGTGCCGCTGTATCACCATATAATTATGCTTTTTACAGCTCCTGGGGAGGAGGATGGTATATGGTTGATCGTGTGGCATTTGATGTTATGACGGATATTGTTTACCGCATACCCGGTGCCGGGGCAGATTACCCTATTGACGAACTTTATGGACGCTCTACCAGCCTGGAGTTGGGCAGAAACAATGAATCTTTTCAAAAGGGATATCAGGGTATTGCTGTTTGTAATTCAGGGTTGGACTTTTACTATGCTGCAAATGGAAACCCATTCCCTGATGCTTCAAATGCGGAAAAACAAGATGTTCACCGCATTGCCGGAGAGCTTCACTTTATGCGTGCCCTGGCTTATTTTAATCACACCGTCAGAAACTGCCCCGTACCTGGCAACCCGGCCTATAATTCAGAAGAAATTCTACCCTACCGTACCTCTGTTTCTGATATTGATGCTGCGCTGAACCCGGAATTTGTGGTTACAGATACCATCTATAATCTTGTTATTGATGACTTAAAAGCTGCGAAAAAACTTCTGCCCTGGCAATATACAGATATTTATCATCCGAGTTACCAGTATGGCCGGGCAAACCGGTTTGCCGCACATGCCATACTTGCAAGGGTTTATATGAGACTTGGTGAATATGACCTGGCCCTGGCCGAAACTGATACTGTACTGATGATGAGCGAAGGATATTATAACCTTTCCCAGGATCCCATTGAAGCATTTAATCGATCTGAACCCAGTATTGGGGAGGAAGTAATATTTTATGCCTTATATTATGATGAAACCCTGAATACGACCCCGAAAGATTTCACATTGCTTACCTTATTGGATTATCGTACCGTAAATGGCGGACATGGAGAGGATTTTAAGAGAGGCTTCTGGCATGCCTTCTGCATGAGTTATCCTGTTGCTATGCAGATTGGCTGGATGGATGAAGACTATAGCGAAACTGAAGCTGCCTTGCGCGATAAGCGATATCAACAACTTTATCACCGTCTTGAAGGATATGATATAACTGCCGATGATGATGAGGTATTTGAACAAAAATACCCCTCCCTGACCACTCCCCGTTTATGGTGCGACAAATATTACCGGGCACCCGATGGCAGATTCGGGAATGTGCCGGTTATTCGTTTGGCTGAGCTGTACCTTAACCGCGCTATTTTAAGGTATAATAACGGAAACCTGCAAGGAGCCGCTGACGACATTAATGTAATCCGGAAAAGGGCCTGGGATCAGGCTGTGGCAGGCATGATTTATGAAGAATCAGATGCCTTTATTACCGCTGCCAATATAACGGAAGAAATCATTGAAAATGAGCGATTGAAAGAGCTGATGTTTGAGGGAGACCGTCTGCTTTACCTTCAGGGATTAGACAAGCCCATACCCCCCGGAGAAAGAGAAGTGGATGCAG
This sequence comes from Bacteroidales bacterium, assembly GCA_041641575.1. Lineage (GTDB taxonomy): Bacteria > Bacteroidota > Bacteroidia > Bacteroidales > JBEPYD01 > JBEPYD01. The sequence continues at coordinate 7,918 of JBEPYD010000008.1, read as the reverse complement.
TGCCTGAACCTTATCCGGACTTTTACTGGCCTGTACCTCAATCGGAACTTGATTTCAGTGGTGAATAGCACATCCAAACAAAATTAAAAATTAAAACCGGCGAACCTTTTTGGCATCGCCGGTTTTTTTTGTTAAAAGAAATGATTGGATGTTAGTTTATAGGATGCAATGAATTTCACACACAATAGTGTAAGTCTTTCAATGGTTATGGTAGCTTCAGTGCGTTCCGGATGCTACATCGCGTTCGCAATGACGATTTTTGTATAAACCCATGCGCGCCATGCGGTATTCCAGGGTATGGAAGGATCGCCACAAGTGAAAAACACTTGCGGCAGGATGCGGGGGAAGATAGATGGTTATATGGACACTTTGTTATATGGTTACATGGTTATTTGGTTACATGGTTATTTGGTTGAAAGATGGAAGCTGAAAGAACAAAGCTGAAGGTAAGAAGGAAGAAAAGCAAATGAAAGCGCAATGCATACCACTTTTTATTTTCAGCACCCATTTACCCTGAAAGGGTATAACATGAATAGCCCGGGGCGAAACCCCGGGTTTTTGTGTGCTCTTTGCACTCCGTGGTAACCACGAACTAATATTGAAAAACCATTCCACGGCATGCCACGGAATTACCACCGCCTTTGATATTGTGAATTGAAAGGAAGTCACGCATTTGAAATGCGCCAGGGGATAGCCGATGGAGTACGTATTAGCAAACAGATTTTAGCACAAGTTACATCACTTTATATTCTTTCTCGGATCAATGTTCATGGATGACTTGTAGTATTTTAGTGGTCCCGCATCATCACTCAATTCTTCATTTTCAACAGATAATATCAATTCTTCGCTATTTAATTCAGACTTTATTCCGCCACGGATATAAACTCCTTCTTCCTCCCATCCGTAATAGTCGCGCCAGGCATCAATATCTAACAGAAGAGAAGGTTGGGGATTGGTTAGCTTTAGATAACCTGTACCCATGGAAGCAAAAACATTCCTGTCAGAAAAATTATGCTCATTGGGGAATTCAATGGCATGTTTTTCAGTATTTATGAAAATGTTATCTGTTACACGCTGATATCTTTCGGTTCCTCCCCTGCCCTTTACTATGCGTGCTGCATTGGCATAGGAACCATAACCGGTATTTTCAATATCCAGAATAAAATTATGATCAAAAAGTATGCTGTCTGACCCGTCGGTATAAAGCGCACTCCCACCGGCACCATAATCGCCGCTTATCCAGTACTGGCTATGGATATCGTGAAAAATATTATGATCAATGCGTATTTGGCGGCGACTGACTTCTATGTAAACCCCACCCCTGGCCGAGGTAATGCCTGTAAATACATTTTGGGTAATTCTGCAATTCTGGCTGGCCATGTAATCAAGCCATATTCCCGGGGCATACACAATATTTCGGAATATATTTCTCCTAATAAGTGTATTCTCAGACAAATGAAGCTTTATGGCACCTGATTCAAAACCGAGCTCGGCATCATGCCAGCCAATGTATTCAAACAGATTGTCCTCAATAAGATAATCCTTGCCACGCATGCCTTCCAAACCTGCAATACCACAATTCTTTATTTCATTAGCGCGGAAAATATGATGTCCGAGTACAGGCTCAACTGTAGTATGCCACATTTCATTACCCAGATCAACACCCAGTGAGTTTGCCCACTCAACAATGCAGTTTTCAATAATCCAATGGTTTCCTCGGCTGGCGGAAACCATTCCACGTTGCGGCACTGGAAAACCATTACCGGTATGCATAAAATGAATTCCATCAATATGGATGTATGCCAACCCGTACTTTTTTGGTGCAAAAACCTGTTCTTTTATGGTAATTTCAACCTCCGCATCTTCAGGCGTAACACCATCCGGAAAACGTATATGTATGCGCAAGCCATGATGTTCGGCATAATAAGCCCCCTCTTTATTATCAGAGAGTTCTATGGGACGAAGCACCTGTTCCAGAAGTTTACCGTTTACGAATACCAGGCCACGCTTTTTGAAGTGAGGTTTCATATTTACCTTTTTATAGTTCAGCCATTCCTGGTCCTGCATCAGATTGAGCATTCCAAAAGGGTTATATCCATGGAATGCAAAACTATCAAGTTCAACCATCCAGATATTTTCTCCGGCCAGCATATTATCAGCAGGGTAATGTTTGGCATGAGAAGTATGCCAGCCATATGATGGCTGAAAAAAATGCTGAGGTACCACCACGGAACCTTTCACTATTACCTTCTCACCCTCCATGGCCTGATATTTAATCATTTTTTCAGGGCTTTCACCTCCGTTAACCGGATGAATACTCTCGCGGTAAATGCCACCGGCAATTAACACGCGTTCACCGGCCTGCAACACCTTTGCAGCCTGATTAATGGTACGAAAAGGCTGCTCCTCAGTGCCGGGGTTCTGATCCGATGCATTGGGTGCTGAAGCATCAACATAATAAGTATGGGAATATTTTGTGGGTTTTTCCCAGCTTTTAAATTCATTCCCGTAAGGCAAAATGCCTGAGTTAATCTCTTTATACACATCCGTTTGCGCAATTGACGGGCTAAATAGTGTAAATAAAAGAAGATAAATGTTAATCTTAATCAGTTTTTTCATTTTTCTTAATCCTTTCTTTCAATATTAATAAATAGCATTCTTACCGCTACGTTGCTTCATTTGATACTGGTATAGGGAACTAATTGAGGGCTTCTTAAAAGCAACATTTCCCCACTTTGATTTGTATTGTCCGCTTATCACACTATCCTGATGTGAAACAAAAACAGGCTGCTGAAACAGACCCTGAAGACCATATATACCAACTCCTGGTATGGTTTGCAGGTCGACAAGGACATTTTGAATCCGGCTTTTATATGGTTCAAATGGTCCGGGATACCAGTTCCAGATCACCAATCCCCTGGCATGTGCTGGAGGTGTATTATTAGGATGTCCGCCATTTTTCATTGTAGGACCATAAATATTGTCAAATAAATTATTTACCATAAGGCCGCCATGCAGGTCGATGGCAGAGGGTAAATCACTGTAAGAATTAAAAAAGACGGTACCTGTTACGTGGCCCTGCATGGAAAAAGTATGCAATTGCTTTCCACCTTTACAGTTCTTAACAAGTATACGCGATGAAAATCCGCCAACAACGAAACCATTATGACCTGGATTTCCTGTAATTTGAGACCCACGTACAGTTACGTTCTTGCAATTATGAACTTTTACGGCTGTGCTGGCATTATCATGTCGGATATTAAATATTTCTGTATTCACGGTATAAGCTAATTTTATATGATCCCATCCATTGTCATGTTCAGGGTTTTTATGATGCCAAAAAGGTTCATTCCATTTTGTTTTAAGATGAAATCCGGCAATTGCGACATTATCAAGGATTTCCGGGAGTGCCCAAAGCATAGGATGAAATTCTGATTGAAGAGTCCATAACAGGGGTTCTTCAAGCATTACTGTATCATTCCGGATATCGGCAATTGTAATCAATTGTCTGAAACGATAAGCATGCTCATCGTCTGCGCTTCTGTAATTAGCAGCAAGTGCTTCCAGGGGAAAAGTTAACGCTTTTGTAAGTGCTGTTCCTGTATCACGCATGGTTATCAAATATGTTCTTCCTTTTACCAGGTTGTCCGTATCAGTAACCACTATTTTTGAGGAATTAACCGGTGCGGGCTTTACGGTGGAAAGCTTAAATTCAGGTTGAAATTGAAAATTCATGATTCGGGCTGTATCCGGGCCCACAGCAAAAAAGGAAGGATACATACCGGCCAGCCATTTTTTATTCATGTCAGGCCAGGTGGAAGGGGTATGGTCCAATAGCATAGTGCCGTCAATGCCTTCTCCACTGCCGAGAAGTACAATATTGGAATGATGTACACGAACGAATTCATGTTGGGTATGCACATCAAAATCAAACCTGCCAGGAGGAAAAAACACCACGGCTCCGTTCAATTTTCCAGCCGAATCCACTGCACTTTGTATGGCAGTAATATCATCTTTTCCATCATTGGGGAAAGCGCCAAAGTCAACCACGTTAAGTACAGGCCAACCTTTGGGTTTTAAATTAAATTCTGCTTCTCCATGCTTATATCCTGCATAACTGAAATCCACATTTTTGCTTATTTCAAGAATGGGGTTAAAATTTTTCTCTGCGGGCTGACATTGCACAAGCAATACAACTATAAAGAATTGAAAGCCATGCCTTAAGATTTTTCTTAACAATATTTCTGTTTTCCTCATCATTTCCATACCGTTACTCCCCCGGGTGGCACGATTTCAGAACCGTAGATAAGTTCATTATTTTCATTCAAAGGCGCCTCCGCATTCTCAGAGGTATAGTTCACCGTTACCCAATAGCCATCGCGCCATTCTGTAAACACATACCTTGGAAGGTCAAGAATTTCGGCGCCGGCATTTTTGTATATCTCTCTTAAAACATTCCTTTCCAGCTCTCCATCTACCGACCAGGCGCCAATGTATGTTACTTTTCCATTTCCAAGTTTATTTTCAACTATTGCGGATTTTCCTTTATAGAATTCAGATTCATGCGTTGCAAGTGTGTTTGATGCATCAGAAGGCTTTATGATATCAGCCCAGATGCTCCATGCATAGGAGTTACCGTTATATTGGACTGAACCTTTTTCAGCAGCTGGTTTCATATCGTAAAATTCAATTTCCGCACCTATCAGATCCCAAATGGGCTCTTGTAGTTTTTGCTCCCATAAATGACCATTCATATCCTTCATACCTGTGCGTGTGCTTAGAATAAGATTCCCTCCACTTTCTACATATTTTTCCCATTTCAAAAGCAACTCATTGTTAACAAGCCCATGCGCCGGGGCTATCATAAAAGGATACTCATCCGGGTTAAACTCCTCATCGGGAGTAATAAATACAACCGAAGCCCCCAGGGTTTTTAGTGCTTCATAATAGGTATACCAATGTTGCCATTGATCCCACTGTACATTTTGTGGCTGCACTTCAGTATCCCATAAATTATCCATATTCCACAAAAAAGCCGTTCTTCTTGATTTAACAGCATCAGGTAATTGGACCCCAGGGATAACCGGGAGCTTTTCAATCTCATTTATGGCTTGTACAAATTCTTTACCCCCACCTGAAACAGATACTCCATCAGTGGATAAGATGCCGGCATGGAATTGCTCGCTACCAAATAAAGGCTGGCGAAACCGGTAATTGCATACAAATTTATCGCCAAGGCCAAAGCTGTGCCAAACCCACATGCGCACGGCTCCCGGGAGTGGGCGGGAATTGTATTGTCCCCAGTTGATTTGTCCCGGCTGAAGTTCCATGATGCCCGTATAGCCATTTACTGACCTTGCCACCTCTGCTGAAAATGATAATTCCATGCCACTCCCTAACCTGTGCGCCAGGTCTCCCTCAGGATAATTCAGATATGTACTCAGCAAATACATAGTATGCGAGGCGAAATCCATATCATTCCGGCTGCGAAAAGGGTCTACAGAAGGTAAAAACTTGTAATAAGCAAAATTAGTGGTAATCCACTGATCATCTGAAACCGTTTCCTCGAGAATATCAGCCTGATATCTTAGATAAGCAGCTATTTCATCGGCTGTAAATCGTTTAAAATCGATGAAAGAATGCGGGCTTCCACCGGCATTCTCATTTGTATTGGGAATCCTTATCTGGTTAAAATTGTTATAAACCTGGCTCCAGAAAGGCGTACCCCATGCCTGATTCAATGCTTCAATGGTGCCATATTTTTCTATCAGCCACTGCCGGAAATGTTCCTGGGCAGTTTCAGAATAATCATAAATGGTGGCAAAATGTGGTTCATTATCAATTTGCCAGCCGGCTATTACAGGATTATCACCATAGCGCTCTGCCATCTTTCTAACAAGCCTCTTTAGGTAGAACTGGTAGGTTTCATTCATGCCATTGGCATGTAACCTGCCACCATGCTGCTGCTGTACCCCTTTGTCATTTACCAGCAATACTTCAGGGTAATTATGGGTTAACCAGGCAGGAGGTGTAGGCCCGGGGGTACACATGATTACTTCAAGGCCATATTTTTCAGCCAGGGCAACACATGTATCCAGCCATCCAAATTCAAATATGCCTTCTTCCGGTTCAAGAAAAGCCCATGAAAATTCGGCAAAATGTGTAAATTCAAAGCCAAGTTCTGCAATTTGTTTAATGTCTCTCTCCCACTGTTCGGCTGGCCAGTGCTCCGGGTAATAATAGGCACCGGCCGGCATGTGATTGCCAGGGCTTGAAAATAAAGGTTCAATTGTTTTATGCTGCGCTGATAGTGGCAAACAAAAAATAAAGGTAAGAAAAAATAGTTTTTGCATGTAGTCAGAATTTTTATTCCTTACAAAGAAAAAACATTTCCCTGTATGTTGAAGTGGTAATATGTTTCATTACACCTGTACTAAAATCCCACTCATTAAAAACCATACGGTAAAAGGTGAAATAGTGGCTTCTGAAAATCCAGGAATGGAAGCCCTGTTGGAACCTGAATCTTTTTCACAAAAGAAAATTGAAAAATACTTCTGCATGCTTATCATAAAATTACACAAACTGATTGCCACTATTTACAGGTTCATCATTTAAAATTTCTTATTGAAAGTTTTAGCATATACATTTGCATTACGCAATATCAAAATACCTTTATAACTTTAGGCTCAATTAAATATATATGCATTTATCGCACTTAAACCGTCTCATTCCTTTTCGCAGGCTAACCCGCCTACTCATATTTATCTCAGTTTCACTGCAGGTAATTATTATCAGTTACAATCACATCTCAGGCTATTACACAATTTCCTCAGCAGGGAATTTTCTCATAAGAGTTTCTTACAGCAGTGTGCTTACGCTGATTGCCGCTTTTTTAATTGCATATCCTGACTTGTACATCATTGCATGGCTGAACAGGCGAATACCATGGAAAAGAAATGCAGGACTGCGTATATTGGTTCAACTTTTATTAACAACGGCGCTGGCAATAGTTGCGGCCATTTTTATCACCACCCTTGCGCACCTCATTGATCCTTATGAAGAAGGCCTGGCCAGGGTAATGGTGGTCAACATCCTTATTACAAGTGTTATTAATATTTTAATGGTGATTATCCTGGAAGCCTGGATATATTTTAATGAAAGTGAACGGTCAGAAGCGGAGGTGCAGCATTTACAAAAAGAACTCGCCACCATAAAGTTTGAAGTACTGAAAAGTCAGATAAATCCGCACTTTATGTTTAACAGCCTCAACGTACTTTCAAGCCTTATCGATACCGATGTAGAAAAAGCGCAGGATTTTATTGATGAATTTGCAATGGTATACCGCTATGTGCTGGAAACCATAGAAAAGCAAGTAGTGAGTATTGAAGAAGAAATAGGTTTTCTGCGTTCATATATGTTTCTTCAAAAGATACGCTATGGAGAATCGTTATCTTATGATATAAATTTAGCATCTGCATGTCTGAAGATGCTTGTGCCGCCTTTATCCTTACAAACGGTAGTGGAAAATGCCATTAAGCATAATACCATCAGTAACACAGAGAAACTTTTTATCAGGATTTATACTGACAATGAAAAACTGGTAGTGGAAAACTCCCTGAACCCAAAAGTTTCGCATTCTTATTCCTCAGGAGTGGGACAGACCAACCTTGTGAAACGATATGCTATGCTGGGAAAAGAAAAACCTGATTTCTCAATGAAAACTGATATATATGTGGTTGTTTTACCCTTACTAAAAGTTAAAGAAGATGAATATACTTATAGTTGAAGATGAACAACTGGCTGCAACGCGTCTGCAAAGCACCATAGAAAAAGTTCGTCCGGATATGAAAATAGCCGGAACAACCGGATCGGTAAAAGAAACCGTAAAATGGCTAAGGCAAAATAAGGCTGACCTTAT
>JBEPYD010000007.1:0-32217 GCA_041641575.1 Bacteroidales bacterium | reverse complement strand
AACAACTGGCTGCAACGCGTCTGCAAAGCACCATAGAAAAAGTTCGTCCGGATATGAAAATAGCCGGAACAACCGGATCGGTAAAAGAAACCGTAAAATGGCTAAGGCAAAATAAGGCTGACCTTATCTTCCTCGATATTCAGCTTTCAGATGGTATCAGTTTCAGTATTTTTGAACAGGTTGAAACTGATACACCGATTATTTTCACCACTGCTTACGATCAATATGCCATTAAAGCTTTTCAGCATAACAGTATAGATTATTTGCTAAAGCCGGTAAGAAAGCAGGAACTTGAGCGGGCCCTGCAAAAGTTTGAAAAGTTGCAAAAGTCTGCACATATCGATTTTGAGCGAATAATTGCTCAAATAAAGGGAGAAAGTCCGGGGATAAAACAACGTTTTCTCATCAATTTTGGCGATAAAATCATAAGAATAAATGCTTCTGATGTGGCGTATTTTTATGCTTTTGAAAAAGGAGTTTACCTGCGTACCTGGCAAAATGCTTCATACCCGGTGGAATTCTCACTCGATTCGCTTGAGCAAAAGACTGATCCCGAAAAGTTTTTTCGGATAAACCGAAAGTACCTCCTACATTTAGATTCCATTGCAAAAATGAAAGCCTGGAGCCGCAGCCGGGTAAAGTTATCCCTTCAGCCTCCTGCAGATGATGAGTTGGACACCATTGTAAGCATTGAACGTTCAGGTGAATTTAAAAAATGGCTGGACAAATAGTGAACTAAAAAAAGTAGAATATATTTTTAGCACTTACTTCAGCCCTCAGTAATTTGTATAGGTACTGCAGCATATTTTTTGAAAGCAAATAATTACAATAGCTTTTCAACTTCTATTATTCATATTTACTGCCGATGCTTTACGGAAACAATCATACGTATAATATTGATATTGTGATGTTTATATCATTCAAGAATACCATGTTATTTCAATTTGTGTGCATTTATTTGATAATTCATTCAGAGCGCAAAGTATTTATTTATAGTAACCTAAATATGGGTAAAATTTATATTCACACAAAAAGTCGATTCAAAGAATCAACTTCATTCGTGCATTCGTGGTTAAAGATTTTTAAGCATAAAAAATGTTCCATGTTCAAAAATTTGCAAGAATCAAATTCGCCTTGCAGAAGGGTATTTAAATAGTTGATGTTATGCTGTTTGCATCAGGCGTATCTTTTTTTTTAACCACGAATGCACGAATATCCTCCGGGCTTCACCCGGGGCTGTTGATTACGCACTTTCAGTGCTTGATTTACCCGGGTTTCATTTTACAAGATAAACCGGAAGAGTATTATTGGTTGCATCAACTTCATTCATGCATTCGGGGTTAAAGATTTTTAAGCATAAAAAATGTTCCATGTTCAAATATTTGCAAGAACCAAATTTACCAGGCATGAGAGGTTTTTTAAAAGATTGATATTATGCTGTTTAAATCAAATGTCTTTTTTTTAACCACGAATTCACAAACATTTTGTTATTCTAATTTATGAGCATTTCTTAATTTTTTATCTGGAGCGCAAAGGTTCTATATGCAGGCCTCTAAATAAGGATGAAATAAATATTCACACAAATAGTTGGTTCATAGAATCAACTTCATTCGTGCATTTGTGGTTAACGATCTTTTCACAATAATTCATATTCTTTATCTTGTCTTCTAATTTCTGTCTTCCAATAAACGAAATTCTAAAAAAAACACTTACACCACAAAAATCGTAGTATAACTCTTTTGTCTTAGAATCAGGCCCGTTAAGCTCTTGACAAATAGCATTTTTTCTTTTACATTTGTAAGGAATTCAAAAAACAAAAAACTACACAAAATGAGGCTGCAACCTACAAAAAAAGATATTAAGTCCTTTTTTAATTCAAAAAAAATAGCCATCGCCGGAGTATCACGCTCACCCCAGAAATTTGGATACATGGTGTATCGTGATATGCTCAAAAAGAATTACCCTGTACTTCCTGTTAACCCTAATACAACTGAAATTCTGGGGCATACTTGTTACACCTCGGTATCGGGATTGCCTGATGATACCGATGCCATAGTAATACTTACACCAGCTAACCAAACGGCCAATGTAATAGAAGAAGCATTGGCAAAAGGAATTAAAAAGATTTGGATTCAACAAAAATCAGAATCCCCAGAAGCTTTCAATTTACTTGATGATAAAGATATTACATTGATAGCCCATAATTGTATTTTTATGTTTATGGAACCTGTAACAAGCATACACAAAGTACACCGTTGGATGAAGAGTACTTTTGGGAAAATGCCGGCTTAAGCATTGTTACATCAGTAAAAAGTTGTCTCCTTCAACAAAGCCTTTTGCGGTTAAATATTTTTGGGTTTCTTCCCGTTGCACAGGATGAAATACATACACCAAAACAAAGCATTCGGCAGGTGGCGGAATCTCTGTATAATGCAATACAGGGAGAGAAAGCTTTCGGGTTCTTTTTATGTCAATATAAGCCATAGGATTGTATCCAAAAGGATGAAGAAACCCGGCAAGTTTTCTGGATTTTTTACTGGCACCCCACACCATAAGCTTATTGCCGGGAATGCTTCTTTTCTTTAACCATTGTGCAAGATAACGGGTTTTTATCCGAAAAAAAGATTCTTCGCTGTAGCGGGGATCTGTTCGAGTCAGGCGATTTCCGCTGTCGTACCATTCTAATACCATCTTATCTAATTTTGCCATTCGAATACCCATGCTTAACCACCGTAGCACCATTTCATAATCTTCCGGAAAAGCACCAGGGCGATAAGCCTCATGTTTATCACTTACTTCCCGCCGCCACATTAAAGTTGGGTTTATTACCGGAAGCTCTATGAATTGCTTTACATTGATATCTCTTTCAGAAAAAACAGTGTTACTCCATTCCACATATCGAGAAAAGGTATGGTCTTTACCCTCATCATTTTTAAGGATAACCTTACCCGCTATCATGTCAATATGGGAATGGTGTTGCAGATAATTAAATTGTAAATGAAACCGCTCCGGCAAGGCCACATCATCGGCATCCATGCGGGCAATAAATTTACCCCGGGCATGCTTCAGACCTTTTGTAAAGGCAGGCACCACACCTCTTTCCGGTTCGTGCAGCAATTTAAATCGGGTATCAAATTGAACAAAATCATTTGCAATTTTAACCGAATCATCTGTTGATCCATTATTCACCACCAGGCATTCAAAATGAGGGAAAGTTTGACGTGACATGCTAACCAATGCCCGCTCTAAAGTTTTACCGGCATTATAAAAAGGCAGAATAACTGAGATCTCAGGATGATTCAATGTTGGGGTGTTTTAAAAGGCAAAAATAATATTTTTACCTTTTTCACAGCAATATCTGAAATTCCTTCTGATTATGGCAAGAACTTTTTTCCTGCCTTATCTGTTTACGGTACACACAACATAGACTTTTAATAATGAACGCTTTACTTAAAAAACTAAACTTTAAAAATCCCAGGCATGTCTTGTTTATAAATATACCTGATGATTTGGCCTATTTAAAAACAGTAGTACCAGAGGAAACAGCAGTTCACACCCAAACAAATGAAGTAGATTCCCCGGAGTTCGTCCTGGTTTTTGTAACTAAGAAGGCTGAGATTGACACTACTATCGCGGAAGTAGCACCCTTGCTTACTGAAGAAACAATTTTTTGGTACTGTTATCCAAAGAAATCATCAAAAAAGTATAAATGTGACTTTAATCGGGACACAGGTTGGGAAAGCATGGGGGAATATAACCTGGAACCTGTACGCCAGGTGGCCATTGATGAAGACTGGAGTGCGCTACGGTTTAGAAATGTAAACCAAATTAAAAAAATAACCCGCCGGGAGAGCTTTGCTCTGACAAAGGAAGCAAAAGAAAGAACCTTTAAAAAGGGGCAATAAAAATAATCATGAGAGACACGGAGAAAATCATATCTTTTATACCCTGTAGATCTTTAGGTTTTATGAAGACAGTTTCTTCCGCCGGGTGCTCAGGTAAACCCCCATTAATACCAGCAGAATAAATGCCCCATGCATCAGGTTAATATCCTCATGATCCAGCAGTCCCCACAGGATAGCAAATACCGGAATAATATAGGTGACAGAGGAGGCCAGCACGGCAGAGGTATAACGTATAAGGCTGTTCATTAATATCATGGCCAAAGCTGTACCCACAATACCCAGTAAAACAAGAGCTCCAAAGGGTATCAACCATTCACTCGTTTGAAAAACCGGCTTAAAATCAGTAAATAGAAAAACGACAAGGCCAGCGGGACCAATGAAAAAAAACGAAAGAGATGTAATGGCTATTCCTCTTAAATGCGTAAGATAGGTTTTAACAACATTTATATTCAGCGCATAGCATAAAGTTGCCACAATAACAAGAAGGGCATAAGAATTAATGTTTCCAAAAGAGAATTCCTGCCCTGCTGAGATTAATCCCACAGCACCCACAAGTCCGATAAATACCCCTATAATTTGTAACCATGTAGCTTTGGCATTGAACAGTACCAAGCCAACTACCAGGGTAAAAACGGGTGTAAGGGAATTTAACATACCAGCCAGGGCACTGTCAATCCGGGTTTGTGCAGTAGTAAACAAAAATGCAGGAATAAAACTTCCAATAAACCCGGAAATTAAAAGGTATTTTGCCTCTTTCCAATGAAGCTGACTAAGATTTTTTAATGACAAAGGCAGCAGTACCAGCCAGGCAGATACAATACGTATGGCAGCTGCCTGCTCACTGCTAAAGTTTTTTAAGCCTATCTTCATTAAAATAAAAGAGCTACCCCAAACAAAAGCCAGCAATAATAAAATAGTATACTGGAATAGGCGACGTTCCCACATCATAATTTTTTTTTAGGATGCAAAAGTAACTTTCTTTTTATACAACATATCCCCTGACAGTAAAATTATAATTAAAGTAAATGTAAAGTATTTGGTTAAATTACTACTTTTGAAAAAAGCTGAGATTATGAGAACAGAAGAAAGTATGCCGCTACAGGATGGTTCCTGGGAATCCACATTTTTAATCCACTCCTATGAATCGGATTTTACCAGCCGGGCATCATTGCCTGCACTTTTCCGGTTTATGCAGGAGGCTGCCTGGCAGCACGCGGCCCATCACCATATTGGATACGATGATTTAATTAAGGATAATCAGGTTTGGGTGCTGGCAGGTATCACACTGCAACTTTCAAAAATGCCTAAATGGGATGATACTGTAAAATTAAGAACATGGGCAAGGGGCATTGACAGACTTTTTGCTTTACGGGATTTTACTTTTCATAATGAAAGGGGAGAGCAAATAGCTGCAGCACGTTCAAACTGGTTAGTGGTAAACATGAAGACAAAACGCCCGCAACGCCTGGATCCTTTTTTGGGAAAAATGCCTTTGTTAGAAAAACAAGCCGTTGAAGAAACGTTCCATTCAGTAGATAATTTTACACCTCCTGAACTACTTGAAGAACGAAGCGTAAGGGTTTCCGATGTTGATGTTTACGGGCACATGAACAATACGAGATACTTTGAATGGGTTGTTGATACCTTTACGAGCTCCGAATATAAAAAGCTGGATGTACGATTGGCTGAGGTTCATTTTCTAAAAGAAGCACTCCCAGATACCATATTAACCATTTGGAAACAACAAAAAGACGATATGTATTATTTTGCTATAAAAGACAAATCCGGCAAAGTGGAACATTGCCGGATTATTATGAAGATTTCCTGATTATTTTTTTAGTAAACCTGAAGTGCCATTTGTTCGAGTTTTGAACTCATTACCAAACCATTCCGTTTTGCATTAGCGGGTTTCACTTCAAATTTTAATGAATTTTGCTCAACTACAAAATTAATGGCCGCCCCTTCATCACAGGAACCTTTTCTTTCAGTAATGATTAAGGTTCCATTACTACTTGCTTTGGCGATAATCTCATCCATTTTATTTGTTTTTCCAAATCCAACAAAAAGGATATTGCAATTGCCAATATCAGCAGGGTTATTGAATTCCGCCACTTTAATATTTTGATTTCCGGCACGCTTTCCCGCAGTGTAATTAGTTAGCTCACTGGCTACATTTGAGTTGCCAATAACACCAATAATAAAATCACCTGTTCCGGCCCCCGGCCACTCCACCAAACGTGAAAAATTATAAATAAACATCGCCTGTGCTTTGGGTATCGAGCTTTGTGCGCTAACAGAAAGCAAACCTGTTGCCAGGAAATAAGTGATAATAATGAGGTACTTAAAATTCTTGAACATGAAGAGTATTATTAGATTTATACTTTAATAAACTTTTGTTGCCATTTCCTGCAATTTAGAGCTCATTTTAATACCTTTTGAAGTAGCATTGGAGGGCTTTATCTCAAATTTCAGGGAATTGCCCACTATCAGGAAGTTTAATGTTGCGCCATCATCAATCGCACCCCGTTTTTCGGTAATAATTACTGTTGGCTGGCTGCCAATTTTAGACTGTATGTCTGATAAATCGCGGGTTTTACCATAGGTAACAAATAGTATCTGGCAATTGCTGATACCTGCTACATCTCTGTACTCCTGAATGGATATTGATTGTGCACCTGCTTTTTTTCCTGCAGTGTAGTCACGCAAATGCGTTGAAAGATCAGGTGAACCCAATACACCAATAACAAAATCACCTGAAGCAGCCCCAGGCCACTCTATAAGTCTGGAAAAGTTATAAATAAACATCGCCTGTGCTTTCTGAATTGAAGCCTGCGCTGATGTAGTTAAAATAAAAGCAGTGAGAAAAAATGTTAGTGCGATGAACCGTTTCATTAATTGCATGTTTTAAAGAGATTTTAGTGACAACATGTTTAGTTAATGGGATATACTGGAATATTTAAAATATGTTTCATTTTTATGTATGACAAATTTCTTTTCGCTAACAAAAGATCGTTGTATTATTGAATGGAAAAAACATGTTCAGGGTATTCAATTCCAGTAAGATACAGACCGGATGAAGGTGCAGAAAATCCAGCCTCACTTCGATTCTTCTTTTTGATGAGTTGATCAAATTCAGTGATGGAAATCTTTTTTCTGCCAACATCCAGCATTGTACCCACAATGGCACGTACCATATTTCGCAAAAAACGATCTGCAGAAATGGTATACACCAGTTGGTTTTTCTCTTCTCTCCAAATGCTTTTCAGTATATGACAATTATTGGTTTTTACATCGGTATGCAGCTTGCTAAAGCTTGTAAAATCATGGTATTCAAATAAATTACTGGCAGCATGGTTCATCGCTTCTACATCAAGAGGAAAAGAAAAGTAATAAACCAAATCGTTCATAAATGGATCTTTCTCCCGTGAAATTATGTAATTGTAAGTGCGGCTTAGGGCATCAAAGCGAGCATGTGCATCTGGTTTAACCGGCGCAATACGTATCATACGAATGTCCTGGGGCAGTATATGATTGAGTTTATAAACCCACTGACGCAGATTTGATAGTGTTCCCCCGGTATCAAAATGCAGTACAAAATAATTTGCATGTACACCGGTATCGGTACGTCCGGCTCCTGTTACAGCTATTGATTTTCGCATTAAAACAGAAAAAGCATCCTCAATTACTTCCTGCACAGTTATGGCATTGGGTTGCCGCTGCCAGCCATGATAGGCTGTGCCTTTGTATCGGATGCTGGCGAAATATCGGGGCATGTAATATTTTTTTTGCAAAGATAAATGAAATGAGCAATTTGAAGCGCCAGCTGTTACTTAAAAAACCGCATGCAAAATGTAGGTGAATGTTTTAAAATGTTTAGCTTTATAGAAATAATCAGATATTATTCCAACTTTATTATATACACGAAGAAAATATTCGTATGGCTTTTATCCTTAGAAAAAATATTAAACAGGTGTTGTTTTTCATGTTTTTAATAAACATATATGCGGTTTTAAAGGCGGAAGAACCCCCACCTTTGCAAGTACATCAATGCGCTGGTATACATAAGTATATTCAGGCTCCATCCTCTGAAACCGGCATTAACCTTGATGTTACCTGGTATTTCCTGGATCTGCTGGTTAACGACACCACCACAAAAGTAAGTGGAAGTACTACAATTTCTTTCCGGTTGTTAGAAAAAGATAATCCTGAAATTGCTTTTGACTTTGCAGAATCAATGAATATCGATTCCGCTTTTTTAAACAACAAAAAGGTTAACGTGATTCATACTAATGATGTGGTTACTTTCCCATCGGAAGGCATTGATCATCCTGAGGAGGTTCAATCTGTTAAGATTTACTATGAAGGCATGGCAGGTAACGGAGGTTTTTTTTCAGGTATGAGTTCCGGTTATGTTTCCCGCTGGGATATGGATGTGACCTGGACTTTAAGCGAACCCTACGCTGCAAAAGATTGGTTTCCGGTAAAACAATCACTTTCTGACAAGGCCGATTCAGTACGTGTGCATTTAACTGTGCCAAATGGCTTAAAAGCTGGCTCTATAGGCCTTTTAAAAAATGTAGTGGCTGTGGGAGACTCCCTGGTAAGGTATGAATGGAATTCAAATTATCCCATCGCGTTTTATCTTATTTCCCTGGCAGTTTCCAACTATCAGGATTACAGCTTTTATACAAAGCTTCCTGGCCTGGAAGATTCCCTCCTGGTGCAAAATTATATCTATAATCATCCAAATGCCCTTGCTTTCTATAAAGAAGATATTGACAATACTGCAGAAATGCTGCAAGTGTTTTCAGAGCTTTTTGGCTTATACCCATTTGCCAAAGAAAAATATGGCCATTGCCTTGCTCCCATGGGAGGCGGAATGGAACACCAGACCATGACCACGCTTTCCACTTTTAACTTCGACCTGGTAAGCCATGAACTGGGGCATCAGTGGTTTGGCGATTACATTACCTGTGGTTCCTGGCAGGACATTTGGATAAATGAAGGTTTTGCCTCCTATACCGAATATATTGCCCGTGAGTATATTATTTCAAAGGAATCTGCACAGGAATGGCTTGCTTCCACACAAGCCGGCGCAAAAAGAAGTCCTGAAGGCAGTGTATATGTTCCGGAGGAAAGTCTGGACCAGGTTTGGAGGATTTTCTCCAGTTCGTTATCGTACGACAAAGGCGCATGCTTACTGCATATGTTGCGGTACGAGATAAACAACGATGCATTATTTTTCGAACTTTTGAAAACATATGTAAATCAATTTGCCAACAGTTTTGCCGTTGCCGGGGATTTTAAAACCGTGGCAGAAAATATTGCAGGAACTGATTTTGATTACTTTTTTGATCAATGGTATTATGGTGAGGGATATCCCAATTTTGATATTTCATGGCGACATAAAAATGATACCCTTGAAATTTACGTTTCACAAAAAGGATCGGCTGAAAGCACACCCTGGTTTCAAATGCATCTGGAGTTCCTGGTAGAAATTGCTGGAGGTGCTGAGGATAGCCTTTTGCGTGTTTTCCAGGATAAAAATCACCAGGTTTTTAAGTTCTATCTGCCAAACGCAGAAATAGATAATATTATTTTCGATCCATCAAGTGCAATTCTTAAAGAAAGCCGCGTAAGGGAACTGGAAGTTTTTGATGGTGATTATGCAGTGGCACCAAACCCTTTTTCTGACTCTTTTACCTTGCTCTTTAAGAATTATGGCCCTGTACGAGAGGTTACCATTATCAATACTACCGGAAAACTGATTGAAAAAAAAACCGGCAGGGAAAGTGAAATGGTCATTGATATGGGAAATTACGCTGATGGTGTGTATGTACTAAATATAAAAACTGATGAGAAACGATATTCGGCAAAAATTGTAAAACAAGAATAATTTTTTTAAAAGAACTTTTGATTGATTTTTGAAATATTATTCGTGAAAAACATTTTTTAATTGCATTTGTTAGCCTGATTCAATATTGTAAAAGAAAATTATAAAAAATGGACTCCAAAGTAACACAAGTGCTTTTGCAAGCCCGGGAAACACTGGGAAAACCCTATTTTGATCTTGAATTTCTGCTTCGCTGCCTGGTGGAGGTGCTTGAAGAAAGTGGAGAACATGCATTGGCACAAAGGGTACCATGGCTCAACAAACATGAAGAGATATCCGCTGACATAACTGCAGACAAACAACTGCACCTGTTTTCACTTTGTTTTCAGCTTCTGAACATTGTTGAAATTAATGGCGCAGTACAAAACAGACGTAAAAAGGAAGATTCCGAATCGTTGACTAGCATTAACGGCCTGTGGGGTAAGAATCTGGAAACAATGCTTGAGAAGGGGATTACACCCGAACAAATTGCAGCACTGCTGCCGGAAGTAAAAATTGAGCCTGTACTTACTGCGCATCCTACGGAAGCAAAGCGTACCATAATGCTTGAACACCTGCGTTCCCTCTATTTGCTGATTGTAAAGCGGGAAAACCAAATGTTCACCACCATTGAACAGGATGAGATACGGCGTGAAATAAAGCTGGAGTTGCACCGCCTATGGCGCATAAACGAAGTGTATTTTGAAAAACCTGACATCGAGACGGAACTGGATAATGTACTCCATTACCTTACCAATGTATTTCCCGATGTAATTACTATACATGACAGACGGCTGGCCGAGGCCTGGGAATCGCTTGAACTTGATCCGGACCTGATAAAGGCTTCAGAGAATTTTCCGGCCATTACTTTCGGAAATTGGGTAGGAGGCGACAGAGACGGGCATCCGCTGGTCACAGGTGGGGTGACAAAAAAGACACTCAGGGCACTCCGTTTGCATGCATTTATCGTGATTAAACGCACGCTTACACAGCTGATAAAAAACTTAAGTTATTCCATACAAAAAGAAACATTAGCTACAGCATTTCTTTCCAGATTAGAAACACTTGCTGCTGAAACGGGTGATCGGGGTAAAACCATAACCAAGAAGTTCGCACAAGAACCCTTTGTAATGTTCCTGAAGCTGGTAATGACAAAACTTCCGCTTGACCTTCGTCGTGAACATGCCGTTGAGCTGAATGAAAAATCATACAGCTATAAAAATGCTGATGAGCTTATTTCTGATCTTACCATATTACAAAAAGTACTTATCGATATACATGCCGAATCCATTGCCTACTCTGATGTGAGCGAATCCATCCGCCTGGTGCAAACTTTTGGTTTTCATCTGGCACATCTTGACATCCGGCAAAACAGCGCTGTGCATGAACTTGCACTTGAGCAGATTATCTCTGCAGTTTATCCGGATAAGCCTAAATTCACCTCACTGAATGATAAAGAACGTATTCAATTGTTAAGTGAAGAATTAAAATCAAACCGACCCTTTACCTATTATTTTGAAAAAACAGGCCCCGAAGCTGAAAAAGTTCTCAGCTGTTACCGTGTAGTTGACAAGCACATCCGTAAATATTCTGCTGATGCATTTGGATCGCTCATCATCAGCATGACGCGTAATTTATCAGACTTACTCACAGTATATGTTTTAGCCCGTGAAGCTGGTTTAACCCGTGCATTTAATAATGGAACCGCCTGCATTTTGCCCGTGGTTCCTCTTTTTGAAACCATTGAGGATTTGGCTTTAAGTGCAGAAATTCTTGATTTATTTCTGGAACACCCGGTTACCCAAAACAGCCTGGCATATCAAAAAAAATATAAAGGCCTTAAAATACCTGAGATACAGGTGATGATTGGTTATAGCGACAGCAACAAGGACGGAGGAATATTCACAAGTTTATGGCATTTATACGAAGCCCAGGCCAAGATGATTCAAACCGGGAAAAAGCATGGTGTTAAAATTCTATTCTTCCACGGAAAAGGAGGATCTATAAGTCGTGGTGCAGGTCCTACACACTGGTTCCTGAAAGCACTGCCCCACTCTTCGGTAAATGGCTCCATCCGGCTAACGGAACAGGGAGAAACCATTGAGCGAAAATATGCCAATAAAATCAATGCCGTATACAACCTTGAACTGCTTATTTCAGGAACCACCACAACTTCTGTCATTAATCACCATTCAGAATACACCTCTCATCCTTTAAGAAAAGAACTTGACTATCTTTCGTGTGAAAGCATGAAGCATTACAATGCCCTAACGCAAAATAAATATTTTATTGAATTTTTCTCACATGCCACTCCTATTGATGCTATTGAATCAAGTAAAATAGGCTCCCGGCCCGCAAGGCGGTCGGGTAAACGCACACTGGCAGATTTGCGCGCCATACCGTGGGTTTTTAGCTGGACACAGTCACGCTTTAACATCACTAGCTGGTATGGTGTGGGTAGCACACTTGAAGACATGATGGAAAATGCGCCGGAAAAATTCAATACTTTCCGAAAGCTGCTTTCGCAGGATCCTTTTGTACGTTACCTGATTACAAATATTGATACAAGTATGGCAGCCACCGATGAAAATATTATGTCAGCTTACGCCGGACTGGTGGAAAATCCTGAGGCAAGAA
The DNA here is from genome assembly GCA_041641575.1 of Bacteroidales bacterium. Classification (GTDB taxonomy): domain Bacteria; phylum Bacteroidota; class Bacteroidia; order Bacteroidales; family JBEPYD01; genus JBEPYD01. The sequence continues at coordinate 19,803 of JBEPYD010000007.1, read as the reverse complement.
AAACCATTATGGGCATGTTGCTTACTGAACTGCATAAAACACGAAAAATGATGTCTATTCTTATCAGCCGGCCATTTCAGGAACGGAGAAAAAATCATTACTATTCTACGGTGTTAAGAGCTGAACCTCTGGATGTGCTGCATGCTTATCAGATACAGCTGCTTAAAAAATGGCGACAGGAAAAGAACGGCAATAATACAGAAAAGGCTGACGAAACCTTACAGGAATTGTTGATGACCATTAATGCCATAGCAGGTGCTATTGGTTTTACTGGTTAGGATACCTTTGTACAAAAAGAATAACAGGTTTTTTTGCTCATTCAATTTCATTACTTTTGCAGGCTCAAATTCCTTGCATTCATGAGTCTTAAATCCGAAATAAACAAACGCAGAACCTTTGCCATTATTAGTCACCCCGACGCGGGTAAAACAACCCTTACTGAAAAACTTCTCTTATTTGGGGGCGCCATTCAGGTGGCTGGTGCGGTAAAATCAAATAAAATCAAGAAAACAGCCACTTCCGACTTTATGGAAATTGAGCGGCAGCGGGGAATATCTGTGGCTACTTCTGTAATGGGCTTTGAATATAAAGACATTAAAATAAACATCCTCGATACTCCTGGTCACCAGGATTTTGCAGAGGATACATACCGGACTTTAACGGCTGTAGACAGCGTTATTATTGTAGTGGATATCGCCAAAGGCGTGGAAGCACAAACCCGCAAGCTCATGGAAGTTTGCCGTATGCGGAAAACGCCTGTAATTGTTTTTGTAAACAAGCTCGACCGCAACGGGCTGGATCCTTTTGACCTGCTCGATGAACTGGAAGAAGAACTTTCTATTAAAGTCCGGCCTTTAAGCTGGCCCATCAGCCAGGGACGATCGTTCCAGGGAGTGTATAACCTCTACCAAAAAGAATTAAATCTGTTCTCCGAAGCAAATAAACAAACCATTACCGAGGCCATTGCCTTTAAAAATCTGGATGATCCTGCGCTAAATGATCATATTGGCGATCATGCAAATAAGCTCAGGGAAGACGTGGAGCTGGTAGAAGGTGTGTATCCTGCTTTTGATAAATCGCGCTACCTTTCGGCAGACATAGCCCCTGTATTTTTTGGCAGCGCCCTGAATAATTTCGGCGTTCGTGAACTACTCGATTGCTTTATAGACATAGCTCCCACCCCGCGGAAATTTGAAACGAACGAACGAACGGTAGAGCCAACCGAAGAAAAGTTCAGCGGATTTGTGTTTAAAATTCATGCCAATATGGATCCTAACCATCGCGACCGCCTGGCCTTTGTAAGGATATGTTCGGGTACATTTGAGCGTAACAAACCCTACCTGCATGTTCGCAATGGAAAGAACATGAAGTTTTCCAGCCCTACATCTTTTATGGCTTCAAAAAAATCAGTGATAGATGAAGCTTTTCCCGGTGATATTGTTGGTTTGCATGATACCGGAAATTTCAAAATCGGGGATACCCTTACCGAAGGCGAAACCATTAATTATAAAGGGCTTCCCAGTTTCTCCCCGGAACTGTTTCGGTATGTGGAAAATGATGATCCAATGAAGTTTAAGCAATTGGCAAAAGGCGTGGATCAGTTAATGGACGAAGGTGTGGCACAGCTGTTTACAAATAAGCTCAATGGCCGTAAGATAATAGGAACAGTGGGTATGCTACAGTTTGATGTTATCCAGTACAGGCTGAAACATGAGTATGGCGCCTCGTGCCGTTACGAATCTATTACCCTGCACAAAGCATGCTGGTTTAAAAGTGAAAATAAAACGCAGCTCGACGATTTTCGGAAAAGAAAATACAATGCCATTGCACTCGATAAGCACGGCAATGAAGTGTTTTTGGCAGAATCTTCTTATGCATTATCAATGGCACAGGAGAAATTCCCGGATATAAATTTTTATTTTACCAATGAGTTTTAACGCACTCATTTTTAAAGTTGCCATTAAAATTTGATAACCTTCTTTTCCCTGGCACTTTCATAAGCTGCCTCAATAATCCGAATTACATCTCTTGCCTGCTGAGCTGTAACCAAAGGCTTTTCATCATGCACAAGTGTTTGGTAAATCGAATCATAGAATGCTAAGTAATTCCCGGGTTCAGAAGCTATGGTTCCGCTAAACTCAGCACCATTTATATCAGATGTAAGTTCTCCGTATATGTTTTCAGGCTCTAAACCCCAGTCGTCACCTTTTGGCCACCGTCCTTTTTTAAGTTCCTCTTCCTGTATATCCATGCCATACTTTTGAAAACTCCCCTTTTCGCCGTGCAAAATGAATTTTGGACCGGGGGCTTTAACAAGGTAGCTTGCTTTTAATGTCACCCGCACATCGGGGTAACCCATTTTTATATCGAAAAAATCATCAACTTTAGAATTTTTCCTTGCATATCTTACATCTGCAAATAACCACTCAGGAAATCCAAACAACACCAGTGCCTGATCAATCAAATGACTGCCAAGGTTATACAAAGTGCCTGTTCCTATAGAAGAATCTTCCTTCCAGCTATCCTGAATAAACGTTCTGTACCTGTCAAAGTGTGCTTCGTACTCCACCAATCGACCCAGAAACTTATTTTTTATAATCTTTTGTATGGTAAGAAAATCACTGTCCCAGCGTCGGTTTTGAAAAACACTCAAAAACTTTTTCTTTTTCCGGGCTAGTTTAATGAGTTCATCCGCTTCATTGGATTTCAATGTAAAAGGCTTTTCAACTACCACATTTTTATCGGCTTCAAGTGCCTGCTTTGTCATTTCATAGTGTAAATGATCAGGTGTATTTACAATAACAAGTTCAATATTCTTATCTGAAAGTATATCATTGTATGTGCGGATAATCTGGGCGTATGGATAACGCTTATTACTGTCTGAGCGGTGACGCTCAAGTATTTTTAACACTTCAAATCCTTCATGGATATGCAAAAGAGGACCATGAAATACCTTTCCTGACATACCGAAACTTGCCAAAGCTGTTTTAATTTTTCTGCTTTCCATATCGTTATTTTTCTTTCATTTCAATTTGCTTTTAAAATTAGCGATTTTCCCTAACTTTGTCACGGATTATTATCCAAAGTGAATTAAAAAACAGGCTTTTCTATTTTTTATAAAAATATCAATCTGCAAAATATATCTATCCCGTTTTGAAAGTATACCATTTTCATTTCCCAGCCATGGGTACACGTTTTGATGCAGTAGTACCTGGTTTGGATGGCAAAGCAGGTGATTCATTAAAACAGGCCATTCAACAGGAGGTAAACAGGCTGGAAAACATGCTCACCATCTATAACCCTGATTCACCGGTTTCAATTTTAAATAAAAAAGCAGCTTTACAGCCGGTAAAGATAGAACCCGAATTGATGCAAATACTCAAACAAATGAAATATTATGCCAGTATTACAAATGGTTTGTTTGATTGCGGTAAGGGAAAGCAGATAAAAAAACTTAAAGAACATGTCGCGGAAGCAGATACTCCGGAGATTTCTGAAGGTGGAATGAAAGCCGTTGAATTAGATGAAAAAGCATTTGCCGTTCGTTTTACCAGCAAGGCAGTGGCCATTGATACAGGTGGCTATGGAAAAGGACTGGCTTTGGCGCATGTGCAAAACATACTTTTAAAACACGCTGTAGAGAACGCCTTCATCAGCTTTGGCGAAAGCACCATTTACGGGCATGGCAGACATCCTCATGGCGATTCATGGAAAATTCAGGTACCGGATGTATTTGGAAGTGAAAATCTTGGTATATTTGAAATCATGAATCAAACGATTTCTACTTCAGCTAATATTATTCGTACAGACCAGGGGCAGGTAAGCATGCATAACCATGTTATAAATCCACTAAGTGGCAAAGCACCTGAAGACATTGTAGTGAGTAGCGTTGTTGCCTCCTCCGCCCTTGATGGAGAAGTTCTCTCCACTACTTTTATGCTGGCAGATGCAGAACAAATAGAAGAAATATTAACGCATTTTAATAAAATACGGGTTTCTAAATTCCGTTATAATAAGCAAACCCCTGAAAGAGTTTACCAAACATAAAATATATTTGAAGACCAACCAATGATAGCAAATCAAACAAACAGACGTGATTTCTTAAAAACTTTCTCCCTGTATACAGGGGGAGCTATGGTGGCAGGCATTTTTCCATGGTCAACCCATTTAAATGCCCAGGAACCTGGTAACAACCGGACTGTAAAAATAGGACTGATAGGATATGGAAGCCGTGGAAACCTCCTGTTTCAGGTGATGAAAGATGCACCCGGTTATGAATGGGCAGGCATTTGCGATATTTATGAGCCCCACCTTGATAAGGCCCGGGAATTAACCGAAAATAAAATTAAATACTTTAAGGATTACAGAAAATTACTTGAATTACAGGATTTAGATGCTGTAATTATTGCAACCCCACTGTTTGAACATTATCACCAGGTAATGGATGCCCTGGATGCGGGGAAACACGTTTTCTGCGAAAAAAGCATGGCCATGACCCCCGAGCAATGCAAAAATATGGTGATGAAACAACAGGAAACCGGCAAAATATTACTGATTGGTCACCAACGACTCTTTAGCCCAAAATACCACCGGGCTATGGAATTGATCCATACCGGACAGATAGGAAGCCTTACACAAATCAGGGCCTTTTGGCACCGTAACCGCGACTGGCGGCGGCCTGTTCCATCACCGGAGCTTGAACGTTTTATCAACTGGAGGCTTTACCATGAATACAGCAGGGGGTTAATGACAGAACTGGCTTCGCACCAGATACAGGTGGCCACATGGGCGCTAAAAGAATATCCGGATGAAGTGATGGGTTCAGGTAGTATCGTTTTCTGGAATGATGGACGTGAGGTATATGACAATGTGAATCTGGTGTATACCTTCCCATCTGGTGTTCATCTAATTTACGACAGCAATACTGCCAATAAACACTACGGACTGGAAGAGCAAATCATGGGTAATACCGGTACTATTGAACCGGAATTAGGTAAGTATTTCACAGAAGCTCCACCACCTGCACCTGGTATTTTGCAGCTGATAAACCAACTGGAAAAAGATTTATTTGATAATGTACCTATTGGTGGCGCCAGCTGGGTACCCGATGAACCCTCTAAATACAATGGTGAGTATTTGCTGGAGGAAGAGATGAAAGGCGATGGAACCGGTCTGCAAATGCGTGCTTTTGTTGAAATGGTTGCCAATAACGATACCAGTAATATTCCTTTTCTCCTGCAGGAAGCCTACTACGCCTCTGTGGGTTCTCTTCTCGGTTGGGAAGCCATGCAATCCATGAAGATTATCAAATGGCCTGAAGAGTTAAAAATAAAACTTGTTTAAAAAATAATTAATCACACACCATTTGCCTGAGGGCAATAAAAAAATCAAAATGAAAGATACAGTAATCACCGCTAAAAGAAAAAAAACTGAACTATTGTTTCTTCTTGCATCTTTTATCCTTGCATTTATACTTAATATTTACGCAATTTCAACTTACGAGACCCTTTGGAGTGAAGTATTCACAACCTTCCATATCACCTTGCTGCTTACCCTCGTTATCTATTTTCTGATCTGGATTATCAGACTTATTGTGCTGGGGGTAATGACATTGACACGGAAATTCAGCAAGGGCTAAGTTTTATTCTATAATTGCAGCGTTTCTATGGTTTCCATCAGTTCATCTGTGGAGAAGGGTTTGGTAAGAATAGCATCAGCGCCCAGCTTTTTGGCTATTTTTAAATGATCTGTTGCACTTATTCGTCCGCCGCCGGAAATAGCAATTATCCGAACATCCGGATATTTTTCTTTCAATGACCAGATCACTTCTATGCCATCTTTTTCCGGCATAATAATGTCAGTAATCACCAGGTCTGGATGATATGATTGTGAAAGCAGAGATAGTGCATCTTCACCATTCTCTGCAGTTGCTACATCAAATCCTTTGTCGGAGAGGGAATGTTGCAATCCCTCAAGAATAAAGGGTTCATCGTCAACAATTAGTACTTTTTTCAAAATTGATCAGTTTTTTATGATTAAGTTTCTACATAACCCTCTTTACAAGGCAAATGTTGTGGCTTTTATGAACTTTTTAGTGACATATTTTTAGCCTTTTGTTCCACCAGAGGCAAGATTATATTAAAAGTGGTTCCTTTACCCAGTTCAGACCGGAAAGTAATTTCCCCGCCATAATGTTTAATAATTCCATATACGGTAGCTAACCCAAGGCCTGTACCTACTCCGATTTTTTTGGTGGTGAAAAATGGTTCAAATATACGTTCCTTCGTCTGGCTGTCCATACCCATACCATTGTCTGAAACCCTAAGGAGTACCCCATCTTCCAAATGCGGAGGAACAATGTTGGATTTTTCCATTTCTCCCGGATCCAGGGGTTCAAGGCTTACTGAAAGCTTACCTGCACCATTCATGGCATGACTTGCATTTGTGCACAAATTCATGAGAATCTGGTGTATCTGAGAAGTATTTGCCAGCACCATTCCACAAGGCTGAAGATTCATCTCCAGCTCAATCGATGAAGGAAGTGTACTTCGAATCATATGCATCGCATCCTGAATTACTTTTTCGATGTCGAGTTTTTGCCGGTCGTCTCCCGATTGCCGGCTAAAAGTAAGTATCTGCTTTACCAGCTCTTTGGCGCGGGTTAGAGAGGTAAAAATACGCTGAAAGTGCGATGCCTGCGTCTCAGCTTTAGCATTTGATTTTTGTGCCAGCTCAGTAAATAGCTGGATTCCCATCAAAATATTGTTAAAATCATGGGCGATACCCCCGGCAAGTGTTCCCAGGGCCTGCAATTTCTGTGATTCCTTGAGTTTTAACTCCAGATTTTTGCGCTCCGTGTTGTCAGTGGCAATCCCTCTGACGCCTACAGCCTTTCCCAGGTTAAAAATAGCATTGATATAAGCAACAATTGGAAAACGGTCGCCATTTTTACGTTGCCCCATATATTCGATGGCTTGTATCTTTTCCCCGCTAATGATTTTTGCAAGTGAGTATTTTACATTTTCACGGTCGTTATTTGCAATCAGATCAATAATGTTAATTCCTTCTTCAAAATCGCTGTGGGAATAGCCAAACATATCCAGGCCATTCTGATTTATAAAAGTAAAGTTGCCTTTTATATCAGTTTCAAAAATCGTCTCCGGCAACATAGCAGAAAGTTCGCCGAACTTTTCCTCGCTGTCTTTTAAAGCTTTACTTACCCGGATATTGTCAGTAATATCAATAACAGCACTACGTATACCAACAGTATTGCCATCTCTGTCAACCGCCGGTAATGACTTAACTAAAACATCCAGAATTTTTCCATCCCGCTTGCGCATTTGGTACTGGTACATTTCTTTTCGCTGATTTTTCAGCGCGAGCATGAAATTCTTATGCACATCCTCAAAATCAAGAAAGACTTCACTCAGATGGATCCGACTTTTAATATCTGCTTCAGAATAGCCGGTTAATTCTTTTCCTGATTCATTCAGGTACGTTACGCACATTTCTTTGTCTACCTCAGCATAAACAATAGGCAGTGATTCAATAATTTCACGGTATTTTAATTCACTCCTGCGTAAATGATTTTCAAATCTTTTCCGTGTGGTAATATTCTGAATAATTCCGGTAATCCGTACCACGTTATCGGGCTTGTTCCGAATAACTTTTATAAATGTAACAAACCATTGTTCCTCCTTTTTCTCTGAGGATACCCTGAATTCAATACTGCTGTCGAGCGTGGTATTGGTTGCAAATTTCATGGTTTCTGAAACTCTTTCCCGATCGTCAGCATGGATAATGGCAAGAAACTCCTCAAGTGATTCCAATTTTTGATTATCATTTAGCTGCAGCAATTCTTCCAGGTTTTTTGATATCACAATTTTACCATCATGCACATTTGCCTCCCAGTATCCAATATCTGCCGCCTGTTGGGCCAGGAGATATCGTTCTTCCGATTTCTGAAGCTTTTCCTCTTTCCGGGTTTTTTCCTCAATCTGTTTCTCAAGCTCCCGTGTTCTGTGAGCCACTATATCTTCCAGTTCCGTGTTAAGCATCTTAAGCTTGCGGTTATCTTTTGACTTAATCCGGAAAAATATGATTAATCCCAATAGAATTATCGTGGTAAGGATGGAAATAATACCGTAAGCAATGCGGTTTCTTCTTTCGCGCTCCAGGGTAAGACGCTGAATAGCGGCATTTTTGCGTAAAAGTCTGTTTTGTGTAGCCTGTTCATGTAATCTTGAGGCGAGAATGTTATCCTGTACTTTTTGGTTTAGCAGTGAGTCCTGCAAATGAGCATATTTCTGATAGAAAAAAAGTGCCTGCTCAAAATCATCTTTTTTTACGTGTAAATCAGAAAGCAACTGATAAATGTCCCCAACAAGGTCTATATTATTATTATTGGATGCAATTGTGAGGCTTTGCATCAAATAATTTTGTGCCTGGTCCAGTTTATTCTTTGAAATATAGATACTCCCCACTTTTGTACGGATTTTACCGCCCAGTTCGCTGTGGGCAGCAAAATTATTACTCAATTCACGGCTTTTTTCATAATATTCCAGGGCAAGATCAGGCTTTTGCCATAATCGATACAATTCACCAAGATAGAAATAGGTATAAAAAATGCCTTCTGCATCCTCCTCATTCCGGTATAAATCCATGGCTTGTAAATGATATTCTTCTGCCAAAAGAAAATCTCCGGTAGCAGTGTACAGTTCTCCAATGCTGTTATACAATTGGGCAAGACCCGTAGAATCGCTGTTGGCTATCAATAATTCTTCACTTTCATCAAAAAGCGAAAGTGCACGGTCATAGTCCTTGAGTATTGCAAATAATTTACCCAGATTTAGTAAAATATCTACCTGCAAATTTTCATCCTGAACTTCCTGTGCCAGGCTTCCTGCCCTAAACAGATCATTCAGCGCAAGGTGGTATTTACCTATTGTTTTATAGGAGATGGCTGATTGCAATAAAAGACTGGCTTCCAAATCAAACTCTCCCAGATTGTGCGCAATAAGGGCTGCCTGCTTATAATTATCAAGGGCATTGTTATGGTAATTGGTTTTTTGATATGCATCGCCCTGAATTTCAAAAGCAATCATTTTTTGCCATTCATTATCAAATTTTATGGCAAGCTGGTAAGCCTCCTGGGCCAAATCAATGGCAATATGAGGATTGTTTTCCACGTATTGCCGCGCAAGATTATTGATGAGTGTTGCATGTTCCTCTTCAGGTTGCTCATATATCTCAACCGGTATAATGGTATCTCTTCCAAACATTTCTGCCGGGACACACATTAGCAACCAAAGTCCTGCCAGGAGGATAAAAAATACATAAATGTTCCTTCCTGCCGGGTTTAAGTCTGATTTCGTGTTCTGAATGTTTGCCATGCAATGAGATGTTTATAATGATGTCTGGCAGTTGCTTTGGAACAAAAATAATAATATTTCCTGACTACCAGATATCAGCCCGCTTTTCTTTGGGCAGAAACATGGCATCTCCTTCTTTTATACCAAAAGCCTCATGAAATTCTTTCATATTAGGTAAAGGCCCGTTTACCCGTAAATCACCAAGTGAATGTACATCTTCTTTTACCCTTCTTAAAACCTCCTGTGGACGGATATTTTGTGCCCAAACATGTGCATAAGCGAGAAAAAAGCGTTGCAAACCCGTAAATCCACCGGTTTTCTTTCGAATAGTTTCGGTTGAATTTGTATTTTTATATGCAGTGAGCGATACATTCAGCCCTCCCAAATCGGCAATGTTTTCCCCAAGCGTAAGTTCGCCATTGGCAAAGATCCCCTCAGCCACTTCATACTTGTTAAACTGGTCTACCAACACCTGTGAACGTGCCTTAAAACGGTCAGCATCTTCATCTGTCCACCAGTTTACAAGATTTCCGGACTTATCGTAATGCCTGCCCTGGTCATCAAAACCATGCGTCATTTCATGGCCGATTACCATGCCAATAGCACCGTAATTTAGTGCATCATCTGCATCAGCATAGAAAAACGGGGGTTGCAATATGCCGGCAGGGAAACAAATTTCATTCAGGTTAGGGCTGTAATAAGCATTAACAGTTTGTGGAGGCATAAACCATTCTTCCCGGTCCACAGGCTTGTTTATTTTGGATACCATATATTCAAATTCAAAAGCATGAGCCTTTATTACATTCAGCAGGTAATGCTCTTCATCAATTTCAAGTCCGGAAAAATCGCGCCACCGGTCAGGATAACCTATTTTCACCCTAATGGTGTCCAGTTTTTCAAGTGCATAGGCTTTGGTTTCTTCACTCATCCAACCCACATCAGAAATGCGCAAAGCCAGTGCCGCTTTCAGGTTCTCTACAAGGGTTAGCATGCGGGTTTTGGCATGTGGTGGAAAATATTTCTCCACATATAATTTACCCAAAGCCTCCCCAAGTGCTTCATTGGTGGCAGACAACACCCTTTTCCAGCGAGGCTTTAAGGTTTCAGTTCCTGACAAAAACTTCCCATAAAAATCAAAATTAGCATCCACAAAATCCGCGGATAAAAATGGACATGAATATTTCAATAACTGCCATTCCAGGTAAATTTTTACCTGATCAGATGGCTTTTCCCTTATTATCCTATCCATTGCACGAATAAAATCAGGCTGCATTACGATAATATCACCTGGTTGGGACAGGCCTATACCATTGAAATATTCGCTCCAGTTAAAGGCCGGGGAGAGTTCATCTAATGACTCAGGAGATAATTTATGGTAGGTTTTATGCGGATCCCTCCTTTCAAGTCGTGTCATAGAAGCCTCTGCAAGTATCATTTCTATTTCCATCACCTGCTGCGCAAAATCTGATGCCGTTTTATCATCATAACCGGAAAGGACAAATATTTTTTGTATGTGACGGGTATATGCCTCTCGTATTTCTACTGATCGTTTTTCATTACTGGTGTAGTAATCTCTTTCGGGAAGCCCAAGGCCACTTTGGGCCAGATGGGGGACAACCATGTCGGCATTTTTACTGTCAGGAGAGCCAAAAAACCCAAAAAAAGCTGAAATGCCGAATTTATGTAATTCTGCAAGCACTGATGCGAGCTTCTGATTATCGGTAAGGGTTATTAAATTCTTTTTGATGTCGGCTAAAACTGCAATCGTTTTCTCATTGAGTGCATCCTCATTCATCCCTGTGGCGTAAAATGTTCCCAGTTTTCCCGCAAGGGAGTTTTTATCATGATACTGCCCTGCAAGTTCTTCAACAAGTGTACGCAACATACCATTATTATCATCCGCCAGTTTATCAAAAGTACCAAATCTGCTGAATTCAGGTGGAAGAGGATTCTTTTTTTTCCAACCACCATTGGCATAAGAATAAAAATCATGTGCGGGATCAATAGAAGTATCAAAATCAGTTATATCAAGTGCTTCTTCTGCTTTATTTTTCTCTTGCATAAATATTAAAATTAAAAGTGCCGCTGTTAGCGGCACTGAAAGTTATTAGGCAAATTCGGCAATGGTTTTCTTAATAATGTCAATTGCCTCATAAAGTTGTTTTTCATTAATTACAAGTGGAGGAGCAAAACGTATAATATGCTGATGTGTGGGTTTTGCAAGCAGTCCGTTTTCTTTTAGTGCAACACAAACATCCCACGCAGTTTTTCCGTTCTTTGGTTTTATCACAATGGCATTTAACAATCCACGTCCACGTACAAGCTCAACCATATCAGATTCAATGGAATTCATTTCCTTGCGGAAAATTTCACCAAGTTTTGCTGAATTTTCAACCAGGTTTTCTTCTTTGATAACCTCCAGGGCAGCAATGGCTACTTTGGCAGCAATAGGGTTTCCGCCATATGTAGAACCATGCTCGCCGGGTTTAATAGAGAGCATTACCTCATCATCAGCCAATACTGCCGAAACAGGAAATACACCTCCGGAGAGCGCTTTTCCAAGAATGAGCACATCGGGACGCACACCTTCATGGTCACAGGCCAGCATTTTACCAGTACGGGCAATACCTGTCTGCACCTCATCAGCAATAAACAATACATTTTTAGCTTTACACAGTTCATAAGCCTTTTTTAAATAACCGTCGTCAGGTACATAAACGCCGGCTTCTCCCTGGATAGGTTCTACCAGAAATCCTGCTACATTAGGATCTTCCAAAGCTTTTTCGAGCGCATCAATGTCATTATAAGCCACAACCTCAAAACCAGGTGTGTAAGGTCCGAATCCTTTATAGGAATCAGGATCTGTAGACATTGAAATGATAGTTACTGTCCGGCCATGGAAATTTCCTTCACAAACTACAATTTTTGCCTGATTTTCAGGAATTCCTTTTTTCTCATATCCCCATTTCCGGCAAAGTTTAATTGCTGTTTCATCGCCTTCTGCCCCACTATTCATAGGTAATACTTTGTCATAGCCAAAATACTTGGTGATGTATTCTTCAAATTCACCAAGGGTACTGTTATAAAAAGCCCGTGAGGTAAGGGTCAGTTTTTTTGCCTGTTCCGTAAGTACATCTACAATTTTTTTGTTACAATGTCCCTGATTTACGGCTGAATAAGCAGAAAGGAAATCAAAATATTGCTTACCTTCCACATCCCAAACGTAAACACCTTCTCCACGGTCAAGTACTACAGGTAACGGATGGTAATTATGCGCTCCGTATTTGCTCTCTCTCTCCATGTAATCTTTGCTGGTCATGTTTGCCATAGGTATTTTCTGTTTTTAAAAAGTTTATGAATTGCCGGTTTTTGTTCCGGCTTAAATTTAAAAACGCTAAGTTAATGTATTTTAAGCGAAGATTTTATGTGTGGAAGCCATTATTAAACTATATTGGATTGAAATGTTGGCTAAATTTAATTTTGCCAATGAATAATTAAATCTGTTATCTTCTGTCTCAGGCAAAAAAATGTAATTTTGCATACACACTTATTTATAATCTTATTTAAACACACTGTAAAATGAAAATGGATACCACCCTGATGCACCCCCGGGAACAAATTATCATGATTATAGACCGTATTTATAAAGGTGGTCTCACCACCACTTCCGGCGGTAATATTTCTATACGCGATGAGAATAATGACATCTGGGTAACTCCATCGGCAGTGGATAAAGGAACCCTTCGACCCAGTGATATCATGTGTGTTAGAAAAGATGGTACTGTTGAAGGTCCACATAAACCTTCTTCAGAATTCCCTTTCCATAAGGCTATTTTTGAAGCCCGCCGCGATTTAAAAGCTATTATTCATGCGCATCCGCCGGCATTGGTTTCATTTAGTATTGTACGGCAAATCCCCAATACCAACATCATTCCCCAGGCAAAATTTGTTTGTGGAACCATTGGGTATGCACCCTATGAGCTTCCGGGAAGTGAAGAGCTAGGAGAATCAATTGCAAAAGAATTTATTAAAAATCACAATGCTGTAATCATGGAAAACCATGGCACTGTAATAGGGGGGAGTGATTTAAAAAATGCCTATGAGCGGTTTGAAACCCTTGAGTTCTGTGCCCGAACCATTCTGAATGCGAAAACCATCGGCGAACCAAAATTTCTTTCCGATGATTCTATTGCAGAATTTGAAGCCCAAATTCCTTATCAGTTGCCTGAGCAAGCAGAAACCTCACATCCTTCAGATGAAAGAGCCATCCGGAAAAATATTGTAAATATTGTGCGCCGTGCCAGTGACCAGGGTCTGATGCGGAGCACATACGGAACCGTATCCGTGCGCTGGCGCGAGAACGACTTTCTAATTACACCTACAAACCTTTCAAGGTGGGATATTCAACTTGAAGATATTGTGCAGATAAAAGATGGTAAAAGAGAAAAAGGAAAAATCCCCAGCCGCGCGGTGAAATTGCATGAACGGATTTATAAGGAAAATCCCAACATCAATTCTATCATTTTTACGCAGCCTCCCTATTTAATGGCCTATGGCGTTACAGATGTCCCCATTGATGTGAGAACCATCCCGGAAAGCTGGATATTCCTGCAGGATATTCCTAAAGTTACTTTTGGCAACCAGTTTGCCGATAAGGATGTTATTCCTAAAAAGCTCAATAAAAATATTCCTGCCATTCTCATTGAAAACGATTCAATTCTGGTTACCGGCGATGCACTGCTGCAAACTTTTGACAGGCTTGAGGTAGCCGAATTCAGTGCCCGCTCCCTGATTATGGCAAAACCTATGGGCAGCCTCAACCCAATTAATGATAAACAAATTGAGGATTTGAGGAAAAAGTTTCTGAGTTAATTAATCAGTTATTTTCAGCCATTCATCTGCCGAAACAACTGTGGCATAATAGCCATTCAGGGCCGCTAAAAAAGCTTCATGCACCTGCGCAGCAGGAATGGTTTTTATACCTGTGTCCACGTCTTTTGTAGCACAGGCATTTCCAATGAGTGTAATATTATACCCCAGGTCTTTTGCCGCACGCACGGTTGCATCAACACACATGTGTGTCATCATACCACAAATAACAAGATCTGCTATGTCAAGGGAAGTTAAAAGAGAGTCGAGCAGCGTGGCTTTAAAGCTATTAGGATGGGCCTTTGTTATCACATGTTCACCATTAATTGGAAAAACGTATTCATGAATGAGAATTTTTCTCGTGTTATCCTGAAAATCGATTAACCCGGTTTCAGCAGCATTATGTTGCACGTGAATCACGTATTGACCAGATTTTCTAAAATGATTGAGTATTTTGGCGGCTTCCATGGAAGCTGATTCAGGTTCCACCAGGGGAGTGGAGCCTCCTTCAAAGTATGCGCTTTGAATGTCAACAATGACCAAAGCTGTCTTTTGTGCATACTGCAGGGTAAAAAAGTTACTCAAAAATACAATAAGAGAAATTCTGTAAATTAGAATCATTTAAAATCAGGTTAAAATTTTATGTTTACAATAGCCATCGTGAGCAATTTTTATTAAAAGTAATTAACTTTCGGCTTAAAATGAATGAGTTTTGAATAATAATTTGGGCCTGAAAACGAAAGTCCCAAAAAAATCCAACGCATTTAAACGAAATTTATTAATCCAATTCTATAAAATGATGTACAAAAGGATCAAACAGCTATCAGTGCTTATGGGTGCTATAATTGTATTATGCATACCGCATTATGCAACAGCGCAAAACGCGGGATTTGCAGATTCAACATTTTCAAACATTAAATTGCGTGGCATAGGCCCAGCTTTAATGTCGGGACGAATTGCCGATATCGCCATTCATCCTGAAGATAATAGTATATGGTATGTAGCCGTAGGCTCTGGCGGTGTATGGAAAACTGTAAACGCAGGTACTACCTGGGAACCAATCTTTGATAATCAAACCAGTTATTCCATAGGCTGCATTACCATAGACCCGCAAAACGTAAACACCATTTGGGTTGGTACCGGTGAAAATGTGGGTGGCCGCCACGTTGGATATGGCGATGGCATTTACCGAAGCACAGATGCCGGTAAAAGCTGGAAAAATATGGGATTGAAAAAATCAGAACATATATCAAAAGTTATTGTCCATCCTGAAAACAGCAATACGCTTTGGGTGGCTGCACAAGGCCCGCTCTGGAGTAAAGGTGGCGAGCGCGGGGTTTATAAAACTACTGATGGCGGCCAAACGTGGAATAAAGTACTTGGAGATAATGAGTGGACAGGCGCTACCGATTTACTCATAGACCCACGGAATCCACAGAGGCTGTATGCCGCTACCTGGCAGAGGCACCGAAATGTAGCCGCCTATATGGGTGGCGGACCCGGCACAGCCATTTACCGAAGTGAGGATAGCGGAGAAACATGGAAAAAGCTTACCAAAGGACTTCCCTCTTCTACCATGGGAAAGATTGGCATGGCAATTTCACCTCAAAAACCTGATGTTATTTATGCAGCTATAGAGCTGGAAAGACGTACTGGCGGTGTACATAAGTCCACAGACCGCGGGGAGAGCTGGACAAAGCAGTCTGATGCTGTGGCTGGCGGTACAGGCCCTCATTATTACCAGGAATTGTATGCTTCCCCGCATCACTTTGACCGTATATACCTTGTAGATGTGGTTATGCAGGTATCCGAAGACGGAGGTAAAACATTTACCCGCCAAAACACAAAAAATAAGCATGTAGATAATCATGCACTGGCTTTTATACCCAACGACCTTGATTATTTGCTTTCGGGTACAGATGGTGGACTTTATGAGACTTTCGATGATGCAAAAACATGGAAATATGTAGCCAATCTGCCGGTTACACAATTCTACAAAGTAGCAGTAGATGATGCCAAACCATTCTACACCGTTTATGGGGGTACACAGGATAACAATACCCAGGGTGGCCCCTCACGAACCATGTATAATTACGGTATACGAAATGCAGACTGGTTTATAACCCTTTTTGGTGACGGGCATCAACCTGCCACGGAACCCGGTAATCCGGACATTATGTATTCACACTGGCAACAGGGAAACCTTACCCGTGTGGACCGAAAAACAGGTGAAGTAGTTTACATACAACCTCAGCCGGCAGAAGGTGAGCCTCATGAGCGTTACAACTGGGATGCTCCCATTTTGGTAAGTCCCCACTCCCCTACCCGCCTTTACCATGGATCGTACCGCGTATGGCGCTCTGATGACCGCGGTGATACCTGGGAACCCATTTCCGGCGATTTAACCCGTAATCAGGAAAGAATTGAACTCCCCATTATGGGGAAGCAACAGAGTTGGGATGAACCCTGGGATATGTTTGCCATGTCTACTTACAATACCATTACCAGCCTTTCTGAAAGTCCGGTAAAAGAGGGGCTGATCTATGTGGGTACTGATGATGGTCTCATCCAGATAACAGAAAACGGCGGTGAAAACTGGCGTGAAATTGAGGCTGGTGACCTGCCCGGTGTACCGGAAACTGCTTTTGTCAATGATATTAAGGCAGATTTATTTGATGAAAACACGGTTTATGTGGCGCTCGACAATCATAAATTCGGCGATCTTGATCCCTATCTGCTGAAAAGTACGGATAAAGGTAAAAGCTGGCAATCCATTGTCAGCAATATTCCTGACAGAACACTCGTCTGGCGTATCGTGCAGGATCATGAAAAACCGGAGTTGTTATTTACGGGAACCGAATTTGGTGTATATTTCACGCTCGATGGTGGAAAAAAATGGGCTAAGCTCAAAGGCGGTGTGCCTACCATATCGTTTCGTGATCTGGCGATACAAAAGCGTGAAAACGATCTTGTAGGTGCCACTTTTGGCCGGGGCTTTTATATTTTCGATGACTACAGCTTCCTGCGAGAAGTTTCTAATGAAACTTTTGAAGAAGAGGCGATTTTATTTGATTTGCGCGATGCCTGGTGGTATATGGAAAAACCTCTGCTCAATTTCGGACCCGGTAAAGCCTCACAGGGCGATGCTTATTACATAGCTCCTAACCCTCCTTTTGGTGCGGTATTTACCTATTACCTGGGAGATGAATACCAAACCCTGGAAGAAAGTAGAAAAGAAAAGGAAAAAGAACTGCGCAAACAGGATGCTGACATCCCTTTCCCCGGATGGGATGCGCTGGAAGATGAGAGAAGGCAGGAAAAGCCCGTTATCTGGCTTACCATCAAAGACGGTGAAGGTGATGTTGTACGGAGGATAAGTGCTCCGGCGTCGCAAGGCTTTAACCGTATTGCATGGAATTTACGCTATCCTGCACAGGTTTCATTAAAACTTGACATTAACCCTAAACCAGAAGAATTGACAGAGCCATCTGGCTTTTTGGTAACACCGGGCACTTACACAGCTACATTATCCAAACAACTGGATGGTGAAGTAACTGCATTATCCGGTCCGGTAAACTTTGAAGTGAAACCTTTGATAGAAGGGGCACTGGAAGGTGCGCCAAATGAAGAGACCGTTGCCTTCTGGAAGGAGATATCACAGGTACAAAAACAGTTAAGGGCTGTTAGCAGCACTTTGCGTGATGCACAGAAACGGGTAAATGCGATGCAGGTAGCAGCCGCTCGTTCAGTAAGTAATCCCGGGGCATTTGAAAAGCAGCTTTACGAGGTGGAGCAGCAATTATATGATCTCGAAGAAAAGCTTTCCGGAAACCAGTCTAAAAATCTGGTTGGTGAGAAAACAGACCCCACGGCGGTTGAAAGAATTAACAAAGCATTGCTGGGTACGCGCACAGCTACATATGGCCCCACCCCCACGCACAAAAAAAGTCTGGAAATTGGTGTAAAGAAGCTGAAAGAAATCCGGGATGAGCTTATTGTGATTACTGAAAACACCATACCACAGATGGAGGAAGAATTAGAAGAAGCGGGTGCTCCCTGGATTGAGGGACAGAAGGTTCCTGAATAAAATACCCTAATATACGATGGGAAAACAGAGGCTTTTGAGATTAAGGTCTCTGTTTTTTGATTTTTGAGAGGGTTGTTTTAAATCGATTATCAATGATCTAATTGATAGTTTTGTATTTATTTTATAACCATGAATGAATAACATCACATTTAGCAATCTGTTAAATCTTGTGTGCGATTATAATCCATATTAAAAAATGGTTTATAAGGCAATTGCCATGTGATTTTCATCTTTACAGGAAGAGGCAACAATAAGTTTTACAATATGGAGATGAAACATACAACATTCCAATAGTTCTAAACAAGAGATATTTGCTCAATAATCAAGTGGTGAGCATTTACCCCGCAGTCGTAATCTGCTTGTAGTAAAATTTGGGTGTGCTTATTTACCGCTTAAATCTTTAAAATTGGTTATCATTAACTACTAATCATGAAGGGAATGCTATGGAGACTACTTCCATACAACATGATTATTAAGCCGGGGTAAATAAAAAAAAGGGAAACCAGCACTTCTGATTTCCCCTTTATCAAAATATTTTATACAAGTTTATTTCTCACCGGTATACTCTCTCACTACACGCTTAAGCCAGGGAAGCATTACAAAAATGAGCACAACAGATACCATGGCCAGACCCATGTTCACAATAAAGAACCAGGCCTTATGGTCATAAACATCCCACAGTCCTGAAAGAACACCGGATAGTTTGTTTCCGATAGAAGTGGAGAGGAACCAGCCACCCATCATAAGGGCCACAATGCGTTTGGGACTTAACTTTGAAACGAGCGACAGTCCCATCGGGCTTAGGAAGAGCTCACCAATGGTTATCACTCCGTATGTGGCAAACAACCAACCGGCAGAAGCTTTCATGGCTCCATTGCCTGAAGATATAACGGCTCCAACCATTACAAGGGCCGATAAGGCGGTAATCACCATACCCCATCCAATTTTTGCAGGGGTGGAAAGTGGTTTTCCACGACTGCGGCGCCAGTTGAAAAACCCAATAACCAGCGGAGTCAGCAATATGATAAAACCCGGGTTAATGGATTGAAAAATTTCAGTGGAAATCAGATTTTCCTTCCCGCTTTCCGGCCATTCTGATTCCGGAATGTTGTCAAAATAAGGGTCGGGGCCCAACACCGTAATGGGAGTTCCGTCAGGACCTACTTTGGTTACGCCGTGCAGATCAGTATCTTCCACCTCGCGCATTTCCGTGGTCACCTCCTGGTTCAGGCTGAAGAATGTTACCGGCTCTTCAATAATTTCCGGTACTACACGATTTGTATATTTCTCTGCCTAAATGGTAAGTGCGGCCCCGTTTTGGTGAAAGATAGCCCAGAATACTATTACTGCACCAAATACTGCAAGCAAGGCTGAAATAGGCTGTTTTTCCTCTTGTTTTGCCTTACGGTAAATATTTACATAAAAGATTACTACAAAAAGACTAAAGAAAAGGAAGGCGTCGGTAGAGTCGCGTAC
>JBEPYD010000006.1:22382-33324 GCA_041641575.1 Bacteroidales bacterium | reverse complement strand
TGACTCTTCAATAGCGCAAGTCTTTTTGACTTGTGCTTTCCCGTCCAACATATATTTAATTATCCAAACATGTTTTACGATTATTTCTGGTTGATTTGATTTTAACCTGGTTATTGTTGGCACAAGTCGAAAAGACTTGCGCCATGCCGGGAGATGGAAATACTCCCTACGAAAAGGTACAAAACGATTTTTTACTGTAGATACTTTTACTCACTTTTCAGTACAAATCTACATTCTACAAAATCACAGCTGTTATCATCTCAAACCCAAACCTTCATATAGATGATTGATAAACATGCATTTACAGTGCAAAAATAAAGTGATTTAGGTTTTGGCACGGTATTCTTAATGTCTTTGGCGTACTTAAAACGAATTATTATTAACCTTAAATTTAAATATTATGAATAACCTGCAAATAAAAGGTAACTGGAATCAGATTAAAGGAAGCTTAAAAAAGAAATATGGTGAGCTTACCGACGATGATTTAAAATATGTAGAAGGCGAAGAGGATAAATTACTCGGCCGTCTGCAGGAAAAAACGGGAAAATCAAAAGAAGAACTTTCTCGTGAAATCAATGCATATTAATAAGTATCTCCAGTATTAAAATACTCTTGTCCATGGTTTATAAAAATCAAAACTATTTATCATGGATAAGACTTTATGTAAACCAAAAAGAAACTGTTCAATTGAAAAACAATTTATTAATCAATAATTATTACCTTATGAAAAAGAAATTTTTAAACCTGGGATTATTTACTTTTATTGCAATGTTCGTTTTTGCTACCTGCAATACCCCTGAACAAAATGAAAATGTAACTGAAACTGAAGTAGAAGATGAAACTGAAGAAGCCATAGCTGAAATCAGAGAAGGTTTCAATAATCTGAACCAGGAGCTACAAGAAGCATTTAATGTAGAAGATGATAATGAATTCCGTGAGCGTGCCGAAGAGATAATGGAAGATTATGAAGAACGCCTGGATGAATACGAAGATGAAATGGAAAATGAGTGGGATCAGGAAACAAAACAAATGTATCAAAATCTAAAAGAAACCCGTCAGAATCTTGAGCAAAAGCTTGATGAAGCAGGTGATGCCACGGAACAAGAATGGAATGAATTCAAAGCAAATATGCGCGAATTTGGCAATGATGTCGATAGATTGGTTACCAATAACCGATAATACCTATAAAAACATCCTGACTTTATCAGGATGTTTTTTTTAAATAAAGCATTCATCAGATATATGAAATTTATTTTAAGATTCAAGGGCTTACTTTTATGGGTTTAAAGAATTTATTTAAGATTCAACCAAAACATACAAAACATGTAAGACCTGTTGTTGGAGGCCTTTGCATTTTATTTGGAATTGTTTTTATGGCAGTCCCCTTTATTCCCCTGGGATATATCTTACTCTTTGGAGGGTTGTTTTTACTTACCCCTTATATACCGGGTGCCGATAAGCTTCTGAACAAAATAAAGAAAAAAGATAAAAAAAATCGTGTGGAATACGCCCAGGATAAAGTTACAGGCGCTAATGACTGGATAAGCGACTCCGTATCAAAAGAGCATAATAATGGAGAAGAAGTTCCTGATAAAAAGTCAAAAAAGACCCCACATGAAAATTAATGATGAATCAAACTATAAACCCCAAAAACTAAAGATTATGAAAATAAAAACAATTACAATTTTAACACTCAGCTTTGCTTTTGCAATTATAAGTACAAATCTACAGGCCCAGGTAACATTAGGGAACCGCCAAACCGATACAGACCGTGATGTTGAATTTGGTGTAAAAGCCGGATTAAACCTTGCCACCATTGCCGTGGAGGATGTAGATGAGAATAATTTCAAAGCAGGATTCCATGCGGGAGTATCCGCAAAATTTCCATTAAGTGAATCATTTGCATTGCAACCCGAAGTACTATTTACACAAAAAGGTGTAAAAACCACTTATGATGCTGACTTTCTCGGCTTTGATGTAGCTGATGGTGAAACCACTTACAATTTAAATTATGTAGATATCCCGATCTATGCAGTATACAATTTTACTGATAATTTTAATTTGCATCTGGGTCCTTATCTTGGTATTCTGGTTGATGCAAGTGTTGATACACAGACGGAAGTTTTAGATTTCGTAAATATCGACAATACTGAAGAAATTAATGAGGACAGATTCAATTCCATAACCTATGGACTTACCGGCGGTTTGGGTTTTGAACTGGGTATGATTTCAATAGGTGCCAATTATAATCTTGGTCTGGCCCCAGTAGCTGAAGAAGATGATATTGCAGAAGAACTGATAGGCGAAGCAACAAACAATGTTATACAGATATATATTGGTATCATATTCTAATGAATAGTGCCAATCCCGGCTCAAAATTTTAATCATCTAAATTAAATTAATTATGTTACGACTTGTAATCATTTTTCTTATCATTGCTCTTGTAGCGGCCATATTTGGCTTTGGCGGAATAGCTGCAGGTGCAGCTTCCATTGCAAAAATTATTTTTTACATCTTTCTTGTATTGCTGCTCATTGCCGTGATAGCCGGCCTTTTTAAAGGCTTTAAATAAATTTTAATACCTTTTTATAATTAATTCTAAAATGAGGAACCTGGGAATGCCTGGTTTCCTCATTTTTTCATCAGATGAAAACAGAAACAGTATCCCAATAACAAACACGAACAACATGTTTATATCCACATTCAGACTAACCATGGCTTACTTTATTTTTATATTTTTTCTGGTTCTTTCTTCCTGTGTTTCAAATAAAAATAATTCTTCCGGCAATCAGGCATCATTGGAGGATACGCTGGCAACACAAAAACCTAATGCAACAGCAATGGGAGAACCTAGGATAAAAAAATCGTTGGTGCAGCTTGAAACTGTAACGCCAACAAGCCAGCTTAGTGAATTCTACAATAACCGAAACTATAGATTAGCATGGTTCAATGGGGATACATTAAATGATGCAGCACATCAGTTATTTAGATTGATTGAAAACTCATGGAAAGAAGGTCTGGCATCTGAAAATTATCATACCATGGAAATTTACGAATTGGTTAGCAGCCTTAATGGATTGCAAAATTCTGAAGTAGACCTTCCCCAATTGTATAACAGAATAGACATCCATATCACCGATGCATATTTCAGCTATGCCTCTGATTTATTACGCGGAAGGGTAAACCCGGATAAACTTGAAAAGATATGGCAAACACATCCAAAAATTAAAGATTTGGGAAAAATTCTGGAACAGGCATACAAAAACAATAACATAGCTGCAACCTTTCAGGAAATAAAGCCCACAAGAGATGATTATAAAAAACTTAAAGAAGAACTTCTGCACCTTTATGAAGTGGAGAAAAAAGGGGGCTGGCCCTCTCCCGGCAATTTCAGCCTTACCGAAGAAGGCGACACAGGTACGCAGGTAATAAAAATTAAAGCCTATTTGCGTGCCACAGGAGATTTAACGGCATCAAATCTGGTTTACTTTCAATCCGCCGAATTCGATGAAAAGCTAACCAGGGCCGTTGAAGATTTTCAGGTCAGGCATGGCATAAAACCTGATGGGCTTGTGGGTGGAAATACCCTTAAGCAAATGAACATTCCCGTGGAATACCGCATTAAGCAAACCAAAGTGAACATGGAACGCTTACGCTGGTTACCACAAAATATGGGCAACCAATATATGATTGTAAATATCCCGGATTATTCCATGCGATATGTTAAAGATAACCAATTGGTTATGCAACAAAAAATAGTTGTGGGTGAACTTGAAAATTACAGCCCGATACTGAAAGACACACTGGAATATATTGTTTTTAATCCACGCTGGAATATTCCCTATAGTATAGCAAGCGAAGAAATGTTGCCTAAAATTAAGGCCGATCATAGCTACCTGAACCGTAACAATTATCTGTTGCTTAGCGGATCATATGTAAGTGAAGCAGAGGTGAACCCGGCAGATGTTGACTGGACCCAAATAGATAAAGATAATTTCCCCTATTATATCGTACAGGAATCTGGAAACACTAACGCATTGGGTCGCGTAAAATTTATGTTTCCAAACCATCATAGTATCTATTTACATGATACCCCGGCAGATCATCTGTTTGATCAAACAGCCCGCGATTTCAGCCATGGCTGCATACGCCTGGAGGAACCTTTTCGATTGGCCGATGAATTACTCAAAAACCAACTCAATCCCATTGAGATAGATGAAATTCTGGCAGAGGAAGAAACACAAACCATTCTGGTTGATGATGATGTTGTGGTACACTTCACCTATATAACCGCCTTTGTTGACGATAGAGGAAAAATGAACTTCCGGCCGGATTTATATAACCTGGATGCCGAAACAATTTTACTCCTTGAAGAAAGAAATATGGGAGGGAGTAAAATTTTAAAAGAATCTGTTAGCCGGTAACCCGGATTAATGTTCTCCCAGAATTATACGTAATAACATAAATCTACCACCTTTCCCATCGCCTTGCAAATTTTTGGCTTTCAGCATTTAAACTGGAAGGTATAATGCAAAGCTGCATCATAATAATGCATTAATTTCTAACATATTACATTACTTTCGTTCTCCTTGCACACCTTAGGTATGGCCTGCTGAAAAAGTCTGTAGTGCATTATCTAAAAGGCGGTAAAGCGACGCTGTAAAGTAATACTGCCAGCTGCAGCCAACACATTAGATGTTGCGCTACAGACTAATGAAATAAAAGTACTTAAAAAATGAAAGGTTATTCAGCAGAACCTGGGTAATTCTGTGTAATTTCAGGTACATATGTTTCCTGAAACAAAACTACCGTCAAATAAAACAATTCTTCCCTAAATCATTAATTGATCCAATTACATTTGGATATATTATGAAACTACTATACTTAAACCTGTATTGTTATGAAAAAATTAAGACTACATTATTCCGCGTACTTGTTACTCGTCCTTATTTTTCTATGTTTTGAAAATCCCTTAACAGGCCAAACCGTTTTACATCCAACCGATGATACTTATGCCCATATGGATGATAATGCTACAAATTATGGTAGCGATTCACTTTTATATTCCATAAATAATTTAAGCGGCACACAGGAACTTCAAATCTATATGAAGTTCGACATTTCTGGTATTACTGAACCAATAGAAAGTGCGGTCCTGCGCTTATTTGTTTTTGCAGCACCCTCGCCAGATCATCGTAAAATAGTAACGGTAAGTGATGATTCATGGGATGAAATGAGTTTAACCTGGGATAATAAACCAGCACCGGGAGACTCGATTGGTCATATTATTCCAAATGAAATCGGGGAATGGGTAGAAGTTGAAATTGGTGACTACGTGGCACAGGAAAAATCAGATGGATTTGTATCCATCGCTTTGATAGCCACCGATTCTGATGGCTGGTTACGCTTTAAAAGCAGGCAGTCTGTTTTAAATAAACCTGAACTTGTTATAAACCGACCAAACCTGTATGGCGTATTTTTTAAAGAAAACTTCGGCTCCGGAGATTATTTTGATGGCATTGCTTCTGAGTTTGGTAACTACTCCAGCACTGCAACTTTTTCAGATGATACCATTCGTATTCAAAACTTTTCACCCTCAGATTATGAAGGCGCATCCGGGGGCAATTTTCTCTGGCTCGGACGTGTAAAAACCGAACCTCCGGTACAAGATCGTCCCCGGGTAATCATGAGCGGCATTTCCACCACTGGCTATGAAAATGTAGTGCTTTCCATTGGCCATACTGTTTGGGCCGGAAGTGCAGATGCATATTTAGATATTTATTATAGTATTGACGGCAATATCTGGACCCAGATAGATAACAACAACATTTACGCAGGTGAGTGGGCTCCTACAGGAGCATGGGGTGAAGTTACCCTGGGAACCCCATTACCCCAAGCCGATAATTTGCATTTAAAATTTGAGAACTTAAATACAGCCCAGTCTGTCCGTATTGATGATATACAGCTGGTAAATTTAGAAGTTGATGGTATACCTCCTACTCAGCCTGAGAATCTGGCAACTTCAAACCTCAGTCCATGGGGCTTTATCCTAACATGGGAAAAATCAACAGATAATGTTGCTGTCTCACGTTATGAAATCTATAAGAACGGTTCATTATTTGGCACTACTACTGAAAGTTATTTTGAAGTTGAAAGACAAACACCAGGTGCCTCAGTGGATTTCAGTGTGATTGCTTACGATGAAAATGAGAATGCTTCCCCGGCCAGTGCCATTCTTACTGTTTCCTTACCGGAAGATGCTACCGGTGAAGGAAGACCTTTGGTATGGAATAAGGATCAGGCAACCGTAATGGCTAATGGTGACTTGCAATGGAATCCCAACCCATTTGAATTTAACCCGGGCAATTCCATCCGTTACATAGATTATGAAAATGGTGATGATAACGCTGATGGCCAAAGTAAAGCCACCGCATGGAAACATCATCCGTGGGATCCTTCTGCCGGCGGAAATGCAGCTTCTGAGAGCGGCATTCATACGTATGTTTTCAAAAAAGGAGTGATTTACAGGGGCGAATTATTTGCTGAAGAATCTGGTACGCCCATGGAAAACATTCAGCTTACTTCAGATCCTTCATGGGGAACGGGAGAAGCAATGTTTTATGGTTCTATAAGAATAGAAGATGGATGGACAAAAGCCGATGCAACTTCTGCTCCTGACATTCCGGAACCAGAAAAGGCATATTATATTGACCTTAATGCAGGTTTACCCGAAACAAAAACAGTAGTAGAAATTTCCGGCAATAGTTTTAATCGGTTGAATCTGGCACGCACACCTAACTGGCAGGTAAATGATTCAATCTATCCCATGGAAGAATGGTGGAAATGGACAGATGTAGAAGGTAATGAAACACAATCAGGAAAGCTAATTGATAAAAATAACCTGACGCAATCTGATCCACAATACTGGACAGGAGGAACCGTCTGGAGTGAATGGCAGGGTACCATGGGTACGGTTTGGGGGCAGGAAATACAATCCTTTGATCCAGCCACTAACAGTATTGTTACGCCATACATTTACGGAGGCGAGGGGAAACGTTATTATATTGAAAATCTGCCACATCTGTTGGATACGACTATGGAATACTGGTTTGATAAAAGTGGTGATTTCCCCGGAAGGCTTTATCTTCGCCTTTCAAATGACAGAGATCCAAACACTACCACCATTGAGGTAGCAACCAAAAACAGGTTAATTACAATTACAGACCAACAGTATATATCAATCAGCGGCCTTTCCTTTGCCTTAACTACTTCTAACCGCACACACTTTGGTGATGGCGCTGCAAAAGATATAGATGCAATCGTTAACCTGGACGGATATTGCCATCATATAGAAATAATGAACTGTAATTTTGAGCATGTAAATGCAGGAATAGCAGTTGAAAATGTATCTGATCCCGGTCTGAATGTCAATAACATCCTTGTAGCAGATAACAATATGCGCTATGTCTCGGACAAACCCATAACATTTTCATCAGGGGGAGGAAAATACATGGAAGATATTTCTATCCTCAGAAATAAAATTTACCTGAATGGGTTCAGGCAATTAAACCGCTGGTATTCTGCAATTCCTGCCATAACCGGCTACTTTAAATCAGGTGTGGTAGCGGGTAATTTCGTAGACTATTCGTGGGGTTCCGGTATTTATACATTCTGGGGAAAAGGAACGAATGACAATACCCGCAGTATACCTTTTATAAGAGGCTTTGTGTATCATAACCGCGCTGAAAACACCCTGCTTGGAACTTCAGACTGGGGAGGAATAGAACACTGGCAGGGAGGACCTGTATATCTGTATAACAATTATTCTAAAAACGCACATGGATGGCAGGGCTCCATGGAAAATAACACATGGAATCCCTGGGCATTCCCGTATTACTTTGATGGTTCATTTAAATTATATGCCTTCAATAACATTGCGGTAAGCCCGTTTAACAGCCTCACGGATCCCAGTAAACGAAACCGCGCTGGTTATCAAATGGTATTGGGAACCTTTGATATGCTGGCCAATAACACTTCACATAACTTCTTTATGGGTATTATTTCGCAGGCCAACGATGGAGGAGTTCCTGCGCACAACACCTACCTTGGGAATATTTTAAGCAAAACCTCCCACACCTATTTTAACCAAAGTAAAACACCTACCGATAAGATACCTTTTAATGCCTATGCCAACAATATTTTCTCAGGATCAGCAGGAATTTATTGGGACTACCAGGGAGGTACAGCAAGATCATTCGATGAATTTCAAGATAAACTTGAGGAACTAAATGCTTTATCAGCACAACTTGGTTGGGAAGCTTCGTATAACGTAATTCCCAACGCTGATGAAAATAATTTTGTGCCTGCCACTACCGGCGAAGCTATTGATCGTGGTGTAAAAGTATTTGTTCCTTTTGCACTCAAAGCTGTGGTAGGCGAATGGCATTTTTACAAGCACAATAACGATAGCTCTCTTGTTTCAGGCGAGAATTTCTATATGACAGATGAATACGAGCATAGGGGCATGTACTATTCCATACCTAAGAATAATTTGAAAGTCCACAATGTAAAATGGGAGAGCTATACAATGGGGGAACTTGAAGATTGGACGGAAGGCGCGTTGCAATTTGATGGTGAAGCCACCTATGCAGTGGTTGAAAGTGAACTTCCGCAGCAACAATTGGTTTCAAACGACCTGGATATGACTACAGAAGATTTCATTATTGAAGCTTATTTCAAAACTGAAGAAAATCATGCAGGGAGTGTTGTTGTTTCAAAATCAGGTAATGGTACCAGTGGGTATAGCATTGGCATCGATGCCAGTGGACATGCGAAAGTTTCATTGATGGTTTCTGGCAGTGAAGCAATTTCATTAAGCAGCGTTGCAGCAGTTAACGATGGCAACTGGCATCATATACTGGCAGAAGTGTCCAGAAATTCCGGATTAAATATTTACATTGATGGTGAATTAAATAACGGCAGCACTGCGGGATCAATGCCAGATCCTTCCCTTAGCCTGCAAAACGATGCGGACTTCCTGATTGGTAAAGATTATAATGATAACTACTTTGCAGGTACAATTGATTTTGTCAGGGTTTCAAAAGGTAATCTAATAGACGCCAGAACCACCATTGATGAGCTGTACCAATGGCAATTCGATGGTCCGTTTTTATATGATTTTGCAGGAAATGCGCCTATTGGAAAGCGTGATGCAGGAGCTTTGGAAGCGGGTGAAAGAACCTGCGATCTCACTGTTACACCCTCCTCCTTAGAATTTGATGAAAATGGTGGATCTGAGGACTTAGCAATCTCAGGATCAACTGAATTTGAATTATTAGAAAACGAAGATGAATTCCTGACACTCGGGGTAACTGATCAAACATTAAAAGTAACCGTGGCATCTAATTCTTCTGTTGATGACAGGGCCAGCATCATTAAACTTGTGGGTTGTAATGAAACGGTACAAATACCAGTGATACAAAAAGGAAAAACCACTGATGTAAATGAGTCAGAAGAGACATTTAGTGTATACCCCAACCCTGCGAAAGATAAGTTGTATGTGATACACAATCAGTCGAAGAATGTTCCTGTTAAACTATATGATTTGAGTGGACATTTAAAGATTTCTAAGGATCACATAAATAACAACGAAAGCATCGATATATCATCATTATCTCCAGGGATATATTTGCTACATACAAAAATTAACAATAAAAAGTCAATAACCAAGGTCATAATAAATTGATAGAACCTTGTTTCCTCTAAGGCAAGGGGTAAGCCTTAGAGGAAATTAAATTTTTAACAAATGAAAAATAAAATATTGCTTATAATTCTCTTACAGCTAATACTATTCGCAAGTTGTAAACAAGAAATTAATTACGAGACTTTTCCAATAGAAAAACATGCTGATACTCCACCCATGGGATGGAACAGCTGGAATAATTTTGGAGCTGACATTACTGAAGAGGAGCTAAAATCACAAATAGATTACATTGCAGACAGTTTAAAAGATTATGGATATGAATATATTGTAATTGATTTAGGATGGTATGATCCCACTGGTTCCGGAATAGGTAAAACCTATAAAAGAGCTAAACCTGAACTTACAATGGACGAATATGGCAGGTTATTACCCGCTCCGAACCGTTTTCCATCTTGCTCAGAGGGTAGCTTCAAACCACTTGCCGACTATGTGCAATCCAAGGGGCTAAAATTTGGCATTCATATTATGCGGGGAATACCATGGGAAGCAGTAGAAAAAGACTTACCCATTAAAGGAACAAAATACTCCGCCAGAGATATCGTACTTTGGGATAAAACCTGCGTTTTTTATGATGGCATGCGAAGCATTGATATGTCAAAACCTGGCGCCCAGGAATATTATAATTCCATCGCGGAGTTATATGCCGAATGGGAAGTTGATTTTGTAAAGGCTGATGACATGATAAGTTATCCGCCAAAATATGACGAAATGAAAGCATTACGATATGCAATGGAACATAATGGTCGTGATATGGTACTAAGCCTTTCTCCGGGACATATAAATTTCTGGGATAGAAATATGTGCAAACATTTTGCTGAGATGTACCGGGTTTCCGGTGACGTGTGGGACAAATGGGAACATATGACCCGGGCTTTTAAACTGGCAAACGATTTTAATGAGTATTCCGGTCCCGGTGGGTGGGCCGATTTAGACATGCTTGTATTGGGTTACTTTGGGAGCAGGCATGAATTTTCAGAACAAGGCCGGCCCAGCAGGTTGACACAAGATGAACAGCTCAGCCATATTACCCTGTGGAGCATGGCAAAATCACCTTTAATGCTGGGAATGGACGTTACAAAAATGGATGAGCTTACCTTGCAACTAATCACAAATCAAGACATCATTGCAGTGAATCAACTGGGTAGCAACAACGAGCAGATTTTAAATGAGAACGGTATT